>DATKCB010000142.1:0-7112 GCA_035513495.1 Planctomycetaceae bacterium
ACCGCGACTGACGGGAACGCCGTTTTCGAGCGGAATGATGTCGGTTGTGGTGGTGCCGATATCGACCAGCAACGCACACCCGTCGGGAACCAGTTGTCCGGCCCAACTCGCGAGAGCGTGCCAGTTGGCCGCGGCAACCAGCAAGGGATATTCGCTCGCAAAACCGGGGTCGAGGAATTCGCCCCCCGTACACCAGACGCGAACCTCGCGGTCGCCGGCGACGTGCTGGATCGAACTCAGGATGTGACGGACGCCCTCGCGCTTCGTCTGAAAACAATCCGCCAGTTCACCTGTCATCGTGACTGAGAGCGTGTTCGCTGGGGGAAGTTCTTGCAGGAGTTCAGCAAGCTCGCTCGATAACCGGTCCGGATGCTTCCACAACGGGAACGGGCGAGACAGGCATCTTCCGTCGGAGTGAGCCAGCTTCAGATTTGCCCCGCCGATGTCCAGACCGATGGCACTCACGGCAGAATTTCTCCTGACTTCTCGAACGTGGGAGCTGCTGAACGAGTCGAGTTTGTCGATCGAGCGAGACGACCTTCCACATCGAAGCGGATGCAATCTCCCGTGTATTGCTCAAGCGGCTGGTCGCGCTCATCATCGATCAGAGTAGCGGCGATCTGAGTACCGTAGAGTTCGCGATAACCGAGATACGAGGTTGTCAGCCGCGGATTGATCTCCACCAGATGGAGCCGTTGACTTGTTTCGTCCCAGATCCAGTCGGCTCCCACATAACCTCTCAAACCGTGTAGAACGCTTTCGAGTTGTGCAAAAAACGTTTCGTTCTGTTCGGCAGCCTCGGGGCTATCCGTGTGAACCCAGGGAATCGTCCCGCCGCGGTAACTCAGTTGGTTGCCGGATCGGTGAATGTTCTGGCGTCCCAACGGCAGCACTCCCTTCAGCGAACCGTCGCTGCGAAACAGGGCGACGCTGGAGAGCGAAACTCCCCGAACGAACGGCTGCACGATCCAGTTTTGCGATTCGTCTTCCGCTGAACGGTTGAGGATCGAAGCGAGCAGCCTGGTCCAGGTGATGTCCGACTCAACGCAGTATGTCTCTTCGCATCCGGCTCCGAATCGCGGTTTGACCACCACCGGGAAATCGAACGGGACGTGTTCGTTCTTTGCGAAGTCGATCGGTGCAGCGGGAACGACCGAAATCGAGAGAGAGTTCAATCGTTGGGGTAAAGTCAGTTTGTCGGCACAGTATGCAATCGCTTCGCTCCGACAGTTCAGAATTCTGACCGCACCAGAAATTCCGGCGGCTCTGTGTACGCGATCTTCGAGCAGATTGTCGGTCTCGGGTGCGATGATCAACACCGCATCGGTTTCACGGATCAGCGTTTCAAACAGTTTCTGCTCTTCGTCGCTGGAAAATGTTCGTATCGTTTGATGCACGGGCCGCTTGGAACGCACCTCGAAACGGGAGTCGCGCGTCGTGACCGTCTGGACCCCGCCGAGAGATTCGAGGTCGGCCAGCAGAGCCTCCAGCATCAGACGTCCCTCGCGCATCAGCGACGAATCGAGCGGGATCCCGGGACACGCACCCGAAGTCAGGTATTCGGAGACGAAGATGCGCATACGGGAAAGTCCGAGCGGTTCAGGAGGGGGATTCGAACAATTTCACGACCTGCTCGGAGGCCTCTCCGCGTTGCGTGAGGACGACGGCGATGTCACCCGGATTGAGCTGGTCGTCCGCGCCGGGAATGCGGACGTACTGGGAACGCTCGAACGCCGCGATCAGGCAATTGGTCAGTCCGAGTGAACGGAGCGGATTCATTGTGATCGGCGAGTCTTTGCGAACCCGGATTTCGAGAACTTCGGTATCGCTTTCTCCCAGTTCGGTTCTCAGCAGAACCGGCCCGGTTTGGACCATCGCCAGCACCTGCCGCGCCATCACTTCGCGCGGACTGACCGCCAGGTCGATCCCGAGTTTTTCGAGGACGTTGGCGTAATCGGGACGCCGGATCACACCCAGGATTTTCGGGCAGCCGAGCGTTTTGGCTTCGACTCCGCAGACGATGTTGTCTTCGTCGTGGCCGGTGGCGGCGACGAACACGTCCGCTTTGCCGACGCGAGCTTCTTCCATTTCCGATCGCCGGGTGATGTCGGCGTGCAGGACTGTGGTGTGTCCCAAGCGATCGGCGAGATAGGCGCACCGCTCGGGATCGGCTTCCATCAACGTGACGTGCGCGTGCTGTTCCTGCAGGAAGGAGGCGAGGTTGTATCCGATCTCCCCTCCTCCGGCGATGACGACGTTCTGTTTGGGCAAGGCGCGATGTTCGAACAGTTTGCGGGTTTCCGCAATTTTTTCTTGCGATCCGATCAGCGTGAGCTGATCGCCTTCCCGAATCACGTCCGAAGCCCGCGGAATGAACGACCGGGCCTCTCTCTGGATGGTGCCGATCCGGACCTCCTTCGGGAATTTGAGGTCGAGGAGGGATTTGTCGACCACTCTGGATCCCCGGGTCACCGTCACCTCCTGGACCTCCACTTCGCCCCGCATGAAGCTTTCGATCGTGTGCAGCCCGCGCATCCGGATCCCCCGGGCGAGTTCGAGGGCAGTCAGGTGTTCGAGGCTGAGCAGGCGGCTGATTCCGAAGTGACTGGGGTAGTCGAAAGTGCTCAAGTCACGATAGGTCGGATTGAACACGCGGGCGAGCGTCCGTTTGGCACCCATCGCTTTTGCGAGCGAAGCACCGATCAGGTTGACTTCGTCGGTGCTCGTGACCGCCAGGCACAGCAGAGCCGATTGCACACCCGCCTGAAACAGCGTGACTGCGTCGCAGCACGAACCGTGTACGGTCTGAATGTCGAGCGACTCCTCGACCTGCGCGAGCGCGGTCCGGGAGGAATCGACGATCGTCACGTTGTGTTTGTGACGGCACAACAACTCTGCGATCGAGGCACCGATCGTTCCCGCACCGAGAATGACGATATTCATGGCTCGACCGCCTTCTCACCCGGAGTCTCTGCAACCGCTTCGACGCGAGAACGAATATGTTCGCAGTCCGGGTTGCACAGGCATTCGTCGCTGATGACCAGATCGCTGAGGATTTTGCCGCCAATGACCGTTTCGTCGACGATTCGAGGGAGATCGGCCAGCGTGACACCACCGTACCAGATCGCCTGAGGATAGATCACGAGTACGGGACCGTGTTCGCAGTGATCGAGACACCCCGCCTTGTTCACGCGGACCCCGGTCGTTAATCCCCGCGATTCGACGAGGAGCTTCAGTTCGGTTCTCAACCGGTCGGCTCCCTCGGGATCGCAGCAACCCCGTCGGTGTCCCGGCGAACGGACGTTTCCGCAGACAAAAATGTGGTCGGAAAATACTGGCACTCGCGGTTTCTCCACGTTCTTTGATGAACAGGCTTGTCGTGTCGGTTCAGATTTCGAATACTTGCTGTCACGTCGGCAGGTCAATCGTAACGTACGACGGGAATGTTTTCCCGTCGATCGGAAGTGCTTTCTGTTTGGACGGGAAAATGTTCCCGTCCTACTTTTTCGACTTTTGCCAGGCGCATCAATCGTCTCCGGCTAATACAGATCGATTCAAGATGACTTCCAGACTGTGGATTAAAATCTGTGGAATCCGGGATGTCGAAACGGCACTCCTCGCGAGCCGGTCAGGTGCTGACGCGATCGGACTCAATTTTTACGCACCCTCTCCCCGCTCGCTCAGCGTGAAGACTGCTGCCGAGATTGTCAAGAATCTCCCCGCTTCGACGACGGCCGTCGGATTGTTTGTCAATCATACCGTGGACGAGATCGAAACGATTCTGAATGCCACCCGCATCGGGATCGTCCAGTTGCACGGGGACGAAACTCCCGAGTTTCTCGCTCAATTGACTCGACTCGATCCGAGACCGGAACTCATCTGGGCGCGGCGTGTGGCGGTTGAGGACATTCCGAGTCTGGGATCGCCATTCGATCGCTGCCGGGAACTCGGGGTGACGCTCAAAGCCTGTCTGCTCGATGCGCGGGTCGAAGGAGCGTTCGGTGGAACGGGCCGGGTACTCCCCTGGGACGAGATTGCCGGAGTCTACGACCGCGCCCATTGGCCGCCGCTGATCCTCGCGGGGGGATTGACTCCCGAGAACGTACGCCAGGCGATCGAGTCGGTTCAGCCTTGGGGGATCGATACGGCCAGCGGCGTCGAGTCGGCACCCGGTGTCAAAGACCCTCCACTCCTCGAGCGATTTCTGAAAGCCGCACGGCAGGCCGGACATCACAATCCTTCCAGCGGACCGAGTCCGTAAGTCGTCGCGATTTTGAGCGGATACTGCTCGATCAACTTTCTGAGATCGTCCTGCGCGATCGCCTGGACCAGCGCGAGATCGTCTTCGACCGATTGATACTCGTGTCGATAGACCCAGTTCGCTCCGAGAGCACCCAGTCGTTCCATCGGACGTTCGCCTCCCAGCACGATCCGCGACGAAAGTTTGTTACGCGCCTGCTCCAGTTCGTTCTCGGTCACTCCGCGCGCGGTCACATCGTCAAGAATTGCTTCGAAACGCCGGAGATTGTCCGCGACGTCTTCGGGAGCGCAGGCGAGGTAGGACATCCAGACGCCGCTGCCGTCGTAGTCCGAGTATCCGAAATCGGCGGAGTCCGCGTACGCGGGATCGACGATATCCCAGTACATGCGAGAACCCGTATCGTCTCCGATGATCATCGCCAGCATGTCGGCGGCGTAACGGAGTTCACTCTCGGCAGGCGGCGCGGGAAGCACGAGCATGACGTGTTCCTGCTGAATCGGCTGTTTGAGAAAATGTGTGTAGGGCCGCGGCTTCGCCTCTCTGGTAGAACGCTCATGTTTTCCGGGATTCCAGTGCGAACAGTATTGTCCTGCGAGCGTGAGAATCTCCTCCCACGAGGTATTTCCCGCCACGGCGAGCGTGATATTTCCGGCCCGGTAGTGTGAGGCATGGTAGCTTCGCATCTGCTCGACGGTGAGGGCCTCAATGCTGTCGTGTGTCCCGAGAATCGATTGTCCCAGCGGATGCCCTGTGAAGTGCGCTTCCATCGACTTCTCGTAGACAGTAAAACCGGGCATGTCGGCGTACATGCCGATTTCTTCCTGGATCACTTTTTTCTCAAGGTTGAAATCTGCTTCGAGCAGCGTAGGAAACAGAATGCCCGCCAGCAGTTCGAACGTCTGCGGCAGATATTCGGGCAGAATCGCAGCATAATACTGTGTCACTTCTTCGCTGGTCGAAGCGTTGTACATCGCTCCCACGTCGTCGAACATCCGATTGAGATCGTCCGCGGAGAAGCCGCCGAATCCTTTGAACGCCATGTGTTCGAGGAAATGGCTGACGCCGGAAACTTCCAATGTTTCGTCCCGCGATCCGGTCCGGACGAAGAACCCGATCCCCATCGAATGCACGAACGGATTCAGTTCGGCCACGATCTGCAATCCGTTGTCGAGTTGCGTCTGCTTAAACTCCATTCGAAATCTCCAGTGGCTTCGGGCCGATCGTGAGCAACGTCAGATTCTGCGCGGGATGCGCTTCGACAAACTCGGCGATCCCCTGCGGAGTCAAAGCATCGAGCCGCTCGTGAATCTCATCGAGCGAGATCACGCGCCCTCTTAGGTACCAGTCCCGCGCGATGCGTCCGGCCCGAGCCATCGATGTTTCTTCCTGAATGATCAGCGCGCTTTTTGCACCGGCCTTGCAGCGTTCGAGTTCCTCCGGCGTGATGTTCTGCGAGAGGCGATGGATTTCCTGCAGCATCACGTCGAGCGTTTCCTGCGCCCGCTCGGACATCGTTCCGGCGTAACACAAAATGTGTCCGCTTTCTTTCATCGCGTTGAGCGACGCATAGACGGCATAGCAGAGGCCCCGTTTTTCGCGGACCTCGGTAAACAGCCGCGAACTGCTCCCGCCGCTCAAAATGCTGACGGCCGCCCAGGCCGTGTAGTAATCGGGATCGACGGCGCTGACGGAAGGATAGGCGAGACCGATCTGCGTCTGCTGCGATTCGAGAGTCACGTGATCTCTCGCCGGTCCGGGAGGTGCTGACTGCAGTTCCGAGGGCGAACCCGGTTCCCAGTCGCCGAACAAGGATTCGGCTTCCTCGACGATCTGATGGGGATTGACGTTCCCGGCGATCCCCAGAATCGACTCTTCCGGACGAAAACAGGATTGGTATTGTTGTCTGACATCCTCGTAAGTCAACGCTCTGACTTCTTCGGGCGTCCCGTCCACCGGTAATCCGAACGGCAGGCCGAGACAACGGCGGCGCAGTTCGATCATCACCTTCTGCCGCGGTTCGTCTTCGAGCGAACGCAACGACTGGAGGACGCTGTTCTGTGAGGGAGCAAACTGCGCTTTGTCCAAATGCGGCCGCAACACGATATCGGACAGGATCTCCAGCGACTTCGACAGATTGTCCTTGAGCACCGCCCCCGAGAGCTTCATGTGGGCGACGTTCACGCTTTCGCGGCTGTGCAGACCGAGAAAGTCCTGAGCGGAAGACAGTTCGCGGCTGTTGCGCTCGCCGGCTCCGCGGGGAATCAACTCGCACAGCACCGAGGCGGTTCCGCTACGGCCTGCGCGATCGTACATGCAACCGGCGGGGACCATCAGACTGTAGGCAGCCGATTGTACGGACGGCATCTGCTGCACGATCACCGTCAATCCGTTTTTTAACTGGTGCGAATGAATTAACGCGGGGGGATTCTTCAACATGCAACCTCGTGCCTCTGATTATTTCGAAGCGGCGATTATCACAGAAGCCCCGGAAGCGGACAAGGAACCGTCCCTCTGCGATGTCTCGTTCTGGAAAAGTCGGGCAAAATATTTTTTGATTTGTCCGAAAAAACCAGAAAAACTGATGAACCATTCGACGTTTTTCCGCGTCTAGTCTTGCAGTTCGCGAGAAATCGAATTCAAGGAACAGAGTTTCAAGCACTCAAAATCAAAACCATGAAACGTTCAACCCCAGCATCGTTCGACCTTTCCTATTCCTTACTCAGTACCAATTTGTCTGAGCGAGATTGCGGAAGCGGTGCGCTGTTATCATGACGTCATTGTTTGGTGAACTTCTCACCCGGCGTCATGTGACGCCGGGTTTTTTTGTACCCGGAATTTGACCACAACCGAA
>DATKCB010000143.1:0-5300 GCA_035513495.1 Planctomycetaceae bacterium
TAATGTTCGAAGCCGAGATCGCGGCAGATTTTTCTCGTTCGGGCCAGAAAACGAGAAAACTCTTCGAGATACGCCTTGCGAAGTCCGCGCGGGTCGACCATCTGCTCACCGGGAAGTTCGAGGCCCCGAAACAGCGTCGGCTCTTCGAACGGAAACGCCAGTTCGGCGGGATCGACGATCTGCAGCACGCGGACATCGTGGCGACGATGCCGCAGGCGCATCAGCCCGAGTTTCAGCGAATCCGATTCATCGAACAGATCGCTGAGCAGCACCACCACTCCGCGATGCCGGATGCGGTCGGACAATTCGTGCAGAATCGGTCCCAGCGAAGTTTCTCCCGAGCACGACGTCCGTTCGAGCACACTCAGGATCTGGCTGAGATGTTGCGGACTTCCCGACGGGCGAACGAAATCCTGGAGCTGTCGCCCGAAGATCCCCAGTCCCGCGGCGTCCTGCTGATGAATCACCAGATACGCCAGCACTGCCGTCAGAATTCGGGCGTACTCGAATTTCGAAAGGGGAGAAGTCTCCGATTTGTAGGCCATCGATTCGCTGGAATCGAGCAGCAAGTGACAGGTGAAGTTGGTCTCTTCGACGAACTGTTTGAGATAGATCCGGTCGGTCCGACCGAACACTTTCCAATCCACGTAACGCAAATCGTCGCCGGGAACGTATTCGCGATGTTCCGCGAATTCGACAGAATAACCCTGATGCGGACTGCGATGCAGACCCGCGAGATATCCTTCGACGATCGTTCGAGCGGAAACCCGCAGATCTTTCAGTTCAGCCAGCGTTCGGGGATCGAAATAGTTCCGGTAGTTTTCCGTCATGCTCGTCCTTCAGCCCCTCCAGCGGCAGCAATGCGATCATTCGCTCGATGAGATCGTCGGTGGAGATTCCTTCGGCTTCCGCGTTGAAATTGGTCAAAATACGATGCCGCAGCACCGGCGCGGCGACCGCCTGAATGTCATCCGTCCCCACCGCCATTTTTCCGTGCAGAGCCGCGTGTGCCTTCGCGCCCAGCACAAGATACTGGCTCGCCCGAGGTCCCGCCCCCCAGCTCACGAACTGACGGATGAACTCGGGGGAATCGGGATTTTTCCCGCGCGTCAATCGAGGAAATTGCATCGCGTAACGAATCAGCGAATCCGACACCGGGATCCGCCGGACGAATTCCTGAAGTTCCAGCAGTTCTTCCCCCTTGAGGACCGGCTCGATCTCGACGGCTCTCCCTGCCGTCGTCTGACGCACGATTCGAAACTCTTCCTCTTCGCTGGGATAATCGACCAGCACCTGAAACATGAACCGGTCGAGTTGAGCTTCCGGTAACGGATAGGTCCCTTCCTGTTCGATCGGGTTCTGCGTCGCCAGTACGAAAAACGGTTCCGGGAGCTGATGCCGATGCCCACCCGCCGTGACTTGCCGCTCCTGCATCGCCTCGAGCAGAGCCGCTTGAGTTTTGGGAGGCGTGCGATTGATTTCGTCAGCGAGCACCACGTTCGCGAAAACCGGACCTTGCAGAAACTTCAGCTCCCGTTCGTTCGTACTGCGGTTCTGCTGGATCACTTCGGTCCCGGTGATATCCGCCGGCATCAGGTCCGGCGTGAACTGAATGCGGCTGAACGAGAGTTCCAGCGATTCCGCCAGCGTGCGGACCATCAGCGTCTTGGCGAGTCCCGGAACACCGACCAGCAAGGCGTGCCCTCCCGAGAGGATCGCGATCAGAAGCTGTTCGATCACGCGCTCCTGCCCGACGATCGCGTGCCCGATCTGTTCGCGCAACCGGCGGTACGCCGCCTGCAGCAGATCGAGACGCTCCAAATCGTTGTCGGAAGAGAGATCCTCGTTCACGATGTCATCGCTCCATAGTGTGAAAGCAACCGATTTGCAGGACAAACCGATCGCAAAACCTCAGGAGCATCCATCTTTCGGAGAATCGGTACGAGAAGTCAACCCGCAGCGCGCGACAAAGCCGATTCCGCCGCAAATCGCCGTCAAGGTCAACGCGCATCCGGACCCGCAAAGCGACGGAAATTCCGCCCGCTCAGGCGTATTGCGTCTGCGCAGCCGTCGAATCGGAGACCGGTTTTTTCCAGTAGCTCCAGCGCAGTAATCTCAGATCGTCCACTGAAGCAAACGACAGCCAGCCCGCGATCATGATCCAGTGGAACAGAAACAGATTCAGGCTCAAGTCGAGTATCACGTGGAACACGAGTACGAAGACGAGCGTCGGAAGCCGGGTCTCCTTGAACCAGATCAGAAACGGAACCGACAGCTCGATCGCGATCACCGACCACGACAGCAGCTTGATGAAAAACAGGTTTTCGGTCATAAAATCGGGCATCGGAACCCGGTAAAAATCGTACAGCCGAAACACGTAGTACAGAGCGGTCCCGTCGGTCCAGGGCTCCCCCTTCATCTTCTGCAACGCGCAGCAGTAATACATCAGGCACATCTGCAATTGAAACATTCTCAGCGGCCAGACCGGCCACGCGCTTCCCGTCTCCGCTCGCTGCTCGGATGCGGTTTCGCGAACGCTCTTCGGACCGGGAACGAAGATCATGAAGAAGGCGAAAAGCCGGAAGACCGTGTCTTCGCCGTCGAATATCATCGAATTGCCGTTATACAATCCCGTCAACAGCACGAACACAACCAGCGCCGCCAGCCGAGACCAGATTCCGCAGATCAGCAACAACAGCGATCCGATCAGGACGCCCAGATAAAGATCGACGCTGACGGAGGACCACGGGAGCAGATGGAACATCGACCAACTGTTGCGCGTCAGCGACTCGTAATACTCCTGCGAGATCGTGCTCCCCGGACCGTAAAACATGTGACGGTCCGGCCACAACATCAGCAGGTTGATCAACAGCAGCGTGCCGAACAACGGACGGATCAGATTCAGGATCCGCAAATCGCCCGGCGACATGAAGAAACGGTCAATTGCCGAAGTACAGGCTTTGAGAGTCGGTGTGTGCATAGGGATACCAGGTGTGAAACCGCGATCGTTCGGTGAACAACGGACGCGAATACGCCGGACGCCAACTGACGGACGGTTTATCGATGAAATCGCCTTCCGCATACAGTTCGACCATGCGAACCACTTGACCGGTTCTGGCCGACTCCTGACGCGCGAGATAGCTCGCAAAATCCCGCCATACCAGCTTGTCGGGGGCGTTGTGCATCGTGTCGTAGTATTCCATCCGCCGAAACTCGACGAATTTTCTCCAACCCGGATACTCGAACCAGTCCGGAACGTCCCAGACCGAACGCGTTCCGTCTTCCCAGGTGATGTGCGCTTCCATCCGCGCGTTGAAATGGTCGATGTTGGGAGCGAACAGATCCCATTTCCCCTGCCACAGCCCCAGCCGAGTGAGTACCGGATCGATCCGCTTCTCGATCGCCGTATGAACCAGCGTCGTCTGAGGCAGCGTTTCAATCAGCGTCGCCCCCCAGAACAAGCACAGACATCCCAGCACGAGCGGCTTGTTGCGATACAGAGAATCAATCATCGGTACGAAATCCTTTTCGACCCGCGATGAGATCGGGAACCTGAAAACCCCTCTCAGCGCGCGTAAAATAGACCACCAAGTCCGAATCTGTCAATGCGAGAAAATACTTCCTTGCTAATGAGCGGAAGCTCGTGGACACATCCCCGGGAGCGCCGGCGGTACGCGGAGACGACCCGCCCCAAGTCGCTTCGGAGCGGTCCTCCAACCCCGGCTGTTTTGGTTGTTGCTCGGGGGAGGGGGAGAGATTACGATGAATCCGGTTTGAGATCGTGCGTGGAGGTGTCATTATGTTTCGCACACTGCTCGTTAGCGCCAGCCTGCTCGTTTCCCTGCCGATCGATTCGGCTGGGGGGGATCCTCCGCCAGAACTGTCGGAACTGATCGACCTTCAGATTCAAACGCGTCTCGACGCCGAGAACCTGCAGCGCGTCCCCGTCACTGAGGATGCGACGTTTTTGCGGCGGGTGTTTCTCGATCTGCATGGTGTCGTCCCGTCGGCAGAACGGACCGCTCAGTTCCTCGATGACCCCGATCCCGAAAAACGAACGAGATTGATCGACGAGTTATTGATCAGCCGGCGGTACGGTGAACACTTCGGCGACGTCTGGCGGAGTTATCTGATCTCATCTCTGGCCAACGAGCAGCGGATGCAAACCGATCGCTTTACCGATTGGCTGTCCCAGCGCTTTCATGACAACGATGGCTGGGATCAGATCGTTTCCGATCTTGTGACGGCGAAGGGCACGCTCGAGGAGAACCCGGCCGTCGCGTATCTGATCGAGGGGCGTTTCCCGCTGAGTGTAACCGATCTAGCCGATCTCAGTTCGCGCTACTTTTTGGGGATCCGGTTAAATTGTGCCCAGTGCCACGACCATCCCTTCGCAGAATGGAAGCAACAGGATTACTGGGGCGTAGCCGCGTTCTTCACGGAAATCCAGACGCCGGGCCGCCCAAAAACGGTCTACCGTTTCGGCGTTGTGGACGATCCGCGGATCAGCCTGGCGTCGCTGCACGAGGCCGACATGCTCGAAGGGTTTCAATCCCGGCTGCCGACGTTTCTGGGAGGCGAAGAGTGGAAAGCTTCCTCCGGATCGACTCGGCGACAAGCCTTCGCCCGGTGGATGACCTCCGCCGAGAATCCCTTTTTCGCGCGGGCGATGGTCAACCGCCTGTGGTGGCACTTTTTCGGACGCGGGCTTGTCACTCCCGTGGACGACATGCATTCCGGTAATTCTCCGTCACACCCCGAACTGCTGGAGCAGTTGAGCGAGCGGTTTGCAAAGTCCGGTTTCGATCTGAAGCTCCTTTGCCGGGGGATTCTCAACAGCCGCACCTATCAGCAAAGCAGCCGGCCCAAAAAACAGCCCGAAGGGGAAGCCGAACTGTTCGCTCTGATGTCGGTCAAGGTGCTCACGGCGGAGCAATTGTACGATTCGCTGGTCGAGATCGTGGGTCCGCCGGGCAAGGCGTCCGGAATCAACACCCGGCTCGGAGCACGAAACGAGTTCTCTCAATTCTTTGCGGGCGATGGCGATCCCGATCCGACCGGCTACGAGCGTGGCATTCCCCATGCGCTGCGATCCATGAATTCGCCGCAATTCGCGGGACGAAACCTCCAGGCGCTGGTTTCGCGAGTGAGAGGTTCCGCGCGCTCGGCGGACGAGACGGTTGAGGAGCTGTTTCTGACGATCCTGTCTCGCCGGCCCACTCCTCAAGAGCAGTTGCTGGCGCGGGAGCATCTGCAAGCTGTCGAGGGATCGCCCGAAACGGCTTATCGCGAGCTGGCTT
>DATKCB010000144.1:0-2589 GCA_035513495.1 Planctomycetaceae bacterium
CACACGGTCGCGGCTGATCTCCCCGCCGTGCTTCGCGAACTCGATGCCACCGTCCTGACGAACGATGAACGTCAGACGTATGACGATATGATTTCCCGCGACATCGAACGGCGGCGATTGCTCGCCATTCAGCGGGAAAACAGGGCCTGGTCTCAGGTCGAGTCGCGAGACGACTGGGAACAGTTTCGCAACCAGAGAATCAACGCGCTGCGAAATTCGCTGGGAAGTTTTCCACCCGCTCCGAAGCATCTGAACGTCGAGACGACCGGACGGATTGAAGGGGACGGTTATCGAATCGAGAACATCGTGTTCGAGAGCCGTCCCGGTTTGTTCGTGACGGCAAATCTGTACCTGCCGTCGAAGCCGGAAAAATCGATGCCGGCGATACTGCTCTCGCACAGCCACCACGCTCCGAAAACGCAAGGCGAACTGCAGGATATGGGAATGACCTGGGCGCGGCAGGGTTGTGCCGTGCTGGTCATGGATCATCTGGGGCACGGGGAACGACGGCAGCATCCCTTTGTCAGCGGCAGCGATTATGAAAAGCCGTTTCGTGTCAGCCGACAGGATTATTATTTTCGCTACAACACCGGTTTGCAGCTTCAGCTCGTCGGCGAAAGTCTGATCGGCTGGATGGCGTGGGACCTGATGCGCGGAGTGGATCTGTTGTGCGCGCGGGACGAGGTCGATCGGGAACGCATCATTTTGATCGGAGCCGTGGCCGGTGGAGGCGACCCCGCCGGAGTGACTGCGGCGCTCGATCCCCGGATTTCAGCCGTGGCCCCGTTCAACTTCGGCGGTCCCCAACCCGATTACCGAATTCCCGAAGATGCAGAGAATCAGTTTTACTATTTCGGTGTCGGGTATTGGGAGTCGACTCGCTGCCTGCGGCTCGGCGGACGCGACGGATTTGCGCATTGGACGATCGTCGGTTCGGTCGCTCCGCGACGCTTGATCTACTCGTTCGAGTTTGACTGGGATCGCCAGCGCGATCCCGTCTGGCCGCGTTTGGAAAAGGTGTTCGGTTTCTACGAGGCGCGGGATCATCTGGATGTTGCGACGGGGCGCGGAGATTTGAAAGGCCAACCGCCGGAAAGCTCGCACTGTACCAACGTCGGTTCCTACCATCGCAGCAAATTTTATCCCCACCTGAAGCGCTGGTTCGGTCTGGAACCGCCGCCAGAGGAGTTTCAGCAGAGGAGGGAAACCAGCGAGTTGTTGTGTCTGACTCCCGGTGTGAAAGAGAGGCTCAAACCGAAATCGCTGCACGATCGCGCCGGCAAATTGGGAACCGAACGAGTCTCAGCGGCAAGGGAGCATCTGCGAACGCTCAGTGCTGCAGAGAAACTTAAGACATTACGCCAAGGGTGGTCGCAACTGCTGGGAGATATCGAACCGACAACCGAGCCTAAGGTCCTTCGCACGACCAGTGAGACGACGAACGATGTGGCCGTCGATCGGGTCTTGCTCGAGATCGAAGACGGGATCATCGTACCGCTCGTGATGATACGTACCGCGTCTACCAAACGACGGGATGCTCCGACTGTGATCTACTTCTCTCGCGCCGGTAAGCAGGAGTTGTTGGTCAATCGTTCCGAGGAGATCTCGAAACTGATCGCCGGTGGCGCGGTGGTTTGCCTACCGGATCTCCGCGGAACCGGTGAAACTCGCTCGGGAAGTGAAGTCGGTCGCGGCAGCACCGGCACGACGCTCTCCTGCCGCGATCAGGTGCTGGGACAAACGCTGCTCGGTTCCAGATTGAGGGATCTCCGGAGCGTCTTGCGCTACGTACGCAAACAAGGGACGAGTGTCATCGCCTTGTGGGGTGAATCGGTGTCCAAGCCCAATCCCGAGGATCGTAGCGAAATCGTTCCGCACGATGTGGAGAACCCGAACGTGCAAGCCGAGCCGACGGCAGGACTTTTAGCATTGCTGGGAGCGTTATACGAGGACGACGTCAAAGCCGTCTGTGCGCAGGGAACCTTTGCGAGTTTCGGGGCGCTGCTCAACAGTCCGTTTCTCTATGTTCCGCACGATGCCGTCGTCCCCGGCGCGATGACAGTCAGCGACGTTTCCGAAATTGCGGCAGCGATTGCACCGCGGCCTCTGATGATCGCCGACCCGATCGACGGTCTGAATCGAACAGTTTCAGATGAAGACTTTCGAGTGGCGTTCGCCGTCACAACTGATGCTTTCCGGGACGCTGATGCAGCCAATCGGCTTTCGCTGGTCGTTGAACTACCGAACGACATGGCTGTCTGGTTGTTGTCGCATCTCATACAGTAGACTGGATGCCGGGAAAACAGGAACTCCCGCACTTCTCCTCTCGCTCTCGATCGCATTCTTGCCTAAACTTCGGTGAGTATTCACTTTCATTCGACCGAACGGATTCGGCGGCACATGGAATCGGCTCTGCATCGACAACTCAAACGGCTCTACGCACCGACTGACGCCGACGCGGAGGTTGTCGTGGACGGGTATCGGATCGATGCGATCGCCGAGGGGAGATTGATCGAAATTCAGTCGGCGTCGCTCTCCTCTCTGGTTCCCAAACTGAAGCAGTTGCTCGTTCGCTATCCTGTCACCGTG
>DATKCB010000145.1:0-3884 GCA_035513495.1 Planctomycetaceae bacterium
GTTGAACTCTCCTCGCAGAATCAAGGTCGGACTCGTCCAGATGCAATGCACCGGCGACGGGCAGCGCAATCTCGACCGGGCGATCGAACTGACACGCGAGGCGGCGGCGCAGGGGGCGAATGTCGTCTGTCTCCCCGAACTCTTCCGCTCGCTCTATTTCTGTCAATCCGAAGACTACGTGCATTTCAGCCTTGCCGAGACGATTCCCGGTCCGACAACGCAGATCTTCCAGTCGCTGGCAAAGGAACTCGGGATCGTCGTTCTCGTCAGTGTCTTCGAGAAGCGGGCCGAAGGGTTGTATCACAATACGCTCACGGTCATCGACCAGCACGGGACCAACCTCGGCAAATACCGCAAGATGCACATCCCCGACGATCCGCAGTTCTACGAGAAATTTTATTTCACTCCCGGCGATCTCGGCTTTCAGGCGTTCGCGACCGATTACGGCAAGCTCGGAACACTGGTCTGCTGGGATCAGTGGTATCCCGAAGCGGCCCGGCTGACGGCACTGCGGGGAGCGGAAATCCTGTTTTACCCGACCGCCATCGGCTGGCATCCCTGCGAAAAAGAAGAATACGGCATAGCCCAGCACGAGAGCTGGGAGTTGATCCAGCGTTCGCACGCCGTCGCCAACGGGTGCTACGTCGTGTCGGTCAACCGGATCGGACACGAAGCAGGTCCCGACGGAGGGATCGAATTCTGGGGACAAAGCTTCGTCGCTGCTCCCAACGGACAGATTCTGGTCAAGGGATCGACCGACCGGGAAGAGGTACTGATCGTCGAGATCGATCGCGATATGTCGGACTTCAGCCGTACCCACTGGCCCTTTTTACGAGACCGCCGCATCGATGCCTACCACGAAATCACGAGACGGTTTATCGATGAGTGATCTCCCGCGCGAACTCGGATATCGGATGCCCGCCGAATGGGAACCGCATCAGGCGACCTGGCTCAGTTGGCCTCACAACCGCCGGACCTGGCCGGGCGGCATCGAGCCGGTCTGGCCGCGCTATGCCGACATGATCGCTGCGATCTCTCATCATGAAACCGTACACATCAACGTGAACGATCTCGAGTGGGAGCGGCAGGCGAACTCGTTTCTGCACGAGGCGGGAGCCTCGAGTGAGATCGTGTTTCATCACTTTCCGACCAACGATGCCTGGTGCCGCGATCACGGTGCGATCTTCGTCAGCAATCCTCAATCCGAGCATCCCCTCGCGGCGATCCAGTGGGATTTCAACGCCTGGGGGCAAAAATATCTGTTCGACCTCGATCGGCAGATTCCGAAACAGATGGCCGAGTTTCTCAACGTCCCGCGTTTCGAGCCGGGGATCATTCTCGAAGGCGGATCGCTCGACATCAACGGTGAGGGATTGCTGCTGACGACCGAATCGTGTCTGTTGAATCCGAACCGCAACCCCCGCTTCACCAAACAGGAAATCGAACAGTACCTCTACGATTACCTGGCCATCGACCAGATTTATTGGCTCGGAGCGGGAATTGTGGGGGACGACACCGACGGACACGTCGACGACATCACCCGCTTCGTTTCGGCTCGAACGATCGTCACCGCCGTCGAACGCGATCCCTCGGACGAAAATTATCGCGCCCTCACAGAGAACCGTGACCGTCTGCAATCGATGAGAGCGCCCGACGGAAAACCGTTCGAAATTGTCGAACTGCCGATGCCCCCCGCGCTGGTTCGCAACGGTCAACGGCTCCCCGCCAGCTATGCGAACTTCTACATCGCCAACGGCGTCGTCCTGCTGCCGGTGTTCGGCGTCCCCAGCGACGAAGTCGCCACGTCGATCCTGCAGGACCTCTTCCCCGACCGGGAAATCGTCGGCATCGACTGCACCGACATCGTCTGGGGATTAGGCGCGTTCCATTGTCTGACCCAGCAGGTGCCGGCGGTTTAGGATTTAGGAATTAGGATTTAGGAATTAGCGTCTGTGAAGAGAGTTACCCGTTGGCTGAACAACAACGCTTTTCATCCCTTCTCAATAATCCCGCTGATATCGATCAGATGCAACTGCCGCCCCGTCTTCTTGTGCGGTGCGTCGATGCAGACCAGCTTGCCGTCCGGGCTGAGCCGCGGATGCGTATCGACACGCCACTCGCCGGTGTATTCCTTTGGCATAGGGAAATGTCCCAGATCGATCCGGCGGCCAGTCTCGATGTGGTACAGATGCGGAGTCTGTAAACGCTCGGGGCCTTTCGGATAGGTGTCGTTCAGGATCCACTCGTTGCCTGGCAGGTAGCTCAAATGACCGGAAGGATCGAGCACGCCGTGACCGATTTCGGTCACCTCGCCTCCCGCTTTGTCTTCGAACAGAAAATCCCCCCAGTTTTCATTCCCCAGCCAGTTTTTCGACTGCGAAAGAATGTGCGTCGGGTCCCGCCAGATGAAATGTGAGGCGTAACCGTTCGGAATGACAATGCGGATGTCGCTCCCGTCCGGATTGGCTGTGATCATCCGCGTCAGCCGGCTCCCGTTCGGATACCGCCAGCGATGCAGCGCAATGAACCGTGCACCGTCGGGATTGAACAGCAGATGATTGAAGTAATGCTTGATCCCGGGCTGCGGATTCGGAATCTCTCCGAGCTTCGCAATCTGCACCAGCGAAATGATCAGTTTTGATTTTCCCGTCGCGAGATCGATGTGAAAAATCCCGGACTCTTCGGGAGCGAGATTATCAACGAACGGATCGGGAAGCCCCGAGTAGCCATAACCGGGCCGCACGTCGGCGATCCGGCGGAAGTCGGGCGTGACGGCCGATTTTCCGTCGGGACTGACCGAGTAGATCGGATGCGGAATCGTCTGTCCATCGCCCGTTTCGAGATCGAGCATCCGGCAGACGTAATGATCCTTCTCGCGATCGTTCCACAAAATTTTGCTTTTTGATCCAGGAAGCCATTGGAGCATACACCCCTGCTGCCAGTTCCAGGCGCTCGTCTCCCCGAGTTCAGTCCAGCGGTCGTGCTCTTCCAGATCGACCACCCCGACCTTGATTGTATCCTCGGCCGTCGGCGACCGATGCTCGAAGGCCACCTCCATCCCCAACACAAACCGGCTCGTCGGATCGAACTGCAACTTGTCGTAATACCCGAACCAATGATGCCGCGGGCCTTTGGTGATGACGCGGGTGGGCGGAAATCCGTCGGCGATTGCGCCGTTCGAAGATCGATTGGTGATCGATGAGAGGGTTGCGGCGAGCGAGAGCTGGAGGAATTGTCGGCGTTGCATGGTTGGTCGCTCTGAGTTGCGCGAAATCTCAGAGGGTCATCGTATGCTTTTACTCACAACATTCCACCACGTTTTTCTCACGAGTAACCCGACTTGCGCAAGCCAGGTTGTCACTGGGCGATCGTTGAGAGATCGATCGGTCAGCTCGAACTCGTCGACCGGGCTTCCTCGCTCCCCTCAAACAAGGCCAGCTCTTCGTTCAGCCGCGCGATCAGCTTGCGGATGCCGGCCTTCGTAAAGCCCTTTTCTCCGATCGGATGGTCGCGTTGGAGTCTCGCGAGACGGTCTTGGAGATCTTGCAGTTCGGATTGTGCTTTTTCATACTCGGCAGGTGTCGTGATCATAATTCGATCTCCACAAGACCCTTTCGACAGAATGCCCCACCCAAAATGGCTGGGTGCCGAAGTCACACGATGGCTCATCGTCCGCGCGCGTTGTTGAGGGACTTCTCTCGAACAATGAAACCGCATGATGTCGTATCTCTTGTCGCTTCGTGACCCGCCCACCTTCTGGATAGGCCACATGAAGTTCTTGACATCCATAATAGGTCTGCATGACAATTCGAGTATACTACATACCCAGAAGATTTTTGTATAAGAACAAATTCATCAACAAGAGTGACAACGTCATGAAAGTT
>DATKCB010000146.1:0-6219 GCA_035513495.1 Planctomycetaceae bacterium
GTTCCGGCGGCGAGATTTGGGAGTTGTTCGGGATAAACGGCCGCAACCCGCACTCCGCGAAACTCCACTTTGAGATCGCGAAGCCCCGGCTGCGCCATTTCGTTGAGGAGTTCGAGCGCGATCGACATCGGGGTTTGAGCCTCTTCGGCGGTTGCCCTTTCGAATCGAGTTTTGAACTCTCGGCGCGCTCTTGCGAGTTTCGACCGGACTGCTTCCGTCGTTCCGCCCCACAGTTCGACGAGTTGTGCAATCGACAAGTCATCGCAATATTTCCCAGTGAGAATCGCTGCCGATTCTGCAGGCAGTTCGGACAGAACAACCCGCACGGCATCGATGGTTTCGAGTTTCAAGAGTCTTACATCGGCGTCACCATCCGACGCGATTTCTTCCACGGGAATTCCCGTGGAAGTTTTTCTGTCCCTCCCGACGCGCCGCCAGTGGAGTGCGATCTGACGATGAGCGATCCCCGTCAGCCACGCCCAGATCGTTCCTCGTGAAGGATCGAAGCGATCGAAGCTGCGCGCTGCCGCGAGAAAGGTTTCCTGCACGGCGTCGCTGACGACTTCGCTGTCCGATCCAACCAGGCTGGCGACGTAACGCCAGACGCCCGCACTGTATTTGTCGTACAGCGCGGCCCATTCGTCGTGGAGCGAACCCGCGACGGATTCCGATTCCGTGTGGACGTCAGTCACTACAAAGGCTCATCAGATCAGTAAACGTCGAAGAGGTATTTGCGCCGGGGGCACGAAATGTGTCGCAGAATCTGAGGAAGTTCCAGATTTTCGACGGGAAAATGTTCCCGTGGTACAGGTGAGCGAGTCCACAACGACTCCTCACTTCCACGAAAAACCTACATGGGAGCGATTCTCCGCGAAACCGACGTCGGTGGTCAGATTCACGTGTGCGTTGAAACTCTCGTAGATCAGACGATGCTTGATCTCCCGATGTTCCCGGCGGTTCAACAGATTATCGAATTCCCGGGGATCGGCATGAAACCGGGACGGATTGAGAATCTTCAACAGTCGTCTCAATCGATTCCTGGGCAGACGCCTGCGATTTGCCGCTCAAACGTTTTGATCCAAACTCAGCGCGTTTCGACCGTAACTGCCATCACGATCGGGGAGCTTTGGTCGTCCCCCTTGATCAGCTCGATCCGGGAGATGGTCTCGCTTTTCTCAGGTTCTACGGCCAGATAACGAATCTGCTGACTGCGCAGCTGGAAGGCAAACTTCGATTCGGGAACGTCCACCCGGCGGATGTAGTCGGCGAAATGGATCCCGTTTTTCAGTTCGTGGTCCTCGGTCGTTCCGTCGGCATAGTGCAACCGAACGATCATCGAGACCGAGCCCCGCTCGCCGATCGGAAATCCCCAACCGCTCACTCCCGACAGCATGTGAATCGCTTTGGCGGATGTATTGCAGTCGAGCGAAACCTGCTTCGGCATCTGGGGTGGGATATTTCCGTTCGGTCCATACAGCAGGATCGTGTTGGGCACCCGTTCGCCGCGCGGATCGACCAGATAAAACGGAACCCCCTCAAACGTTTTGGGGGACCAGTCGGGAAAGATCATCCGTTCGGCGGTTCCGCTCTTCTCGAAGAACATTCCCTGCGTGCTGACGACGGTCGCGACTTTGTCGATCGGAATCGGCAGGTACTTGCCCTTGTGGGTCATAAACTCCAGCAGATCGACGATCTCTTGCGGTTTCACCTGCTTCTCGAACCCTTCCGGCATCAGAGATTTGCGGGATGAAACCAATTCTTCGATCTCTTCCCGCAGGATGACGTGCTTTTTCGCCTCGGCGTCGAACAGTTCGATGGTGGTGCGGGTCTCGCTGGCGAGCAGCCCGTTGTAGACGCGTCCTTCATCCGTCACGACCGTGTAGATTCGAAAATTCCCCTCGACGTCCTTGCTGGGATCGATGATGTGGCCGAGCAGTTCCCGTTTCGGGTGAACCGCCATGCCGGTCAAATCGGGACCGATGCGTTCCCCTTCACCTCTGTGCTGGTGGCACTTGAGACAATGTTTCTTGAGCACCGCCTTCCCGGCTTCGGGGTCGCCGGTCTGTTCGGTCAGCGGCAGCAGTTCCTGGAGCACCTTCTGGCGGTCGGGATTGGGCAAGCCGCCTCCCGCCTGGAGTAACTGCTGGCTGAGCCGGCGGATGCCACGGTCGGGGTGAGCCGCAAGCAATTGTTTTTGATCCAGCGAGAGTTCGCCGAGAGAGGCATGGCCTTCCTGGACCGCTTCGAGGTAAGCGCGGGTGGTTTGCGGACGCGAGAGGAGTACCCGCAGGGCGGCTTCGCGCGCGGCGGGGGTCATTGATGCGATTTTGGCGATCATCGAGCGGCCGACACCCGGAGCTTGACTTTCCCCGAGAGCCGCGAGCAGGCCGTCCGCGAGTTCAGGCGGTGTCTGGGGTGTCACCAGATCGAGAATCTTCCGGGCGAGTTCGTCGTCGGTGACCCGAAATCGGACCGCCTGTCGGGCCGCCTCGAGACGGGCCTCCAGCGGGGAATCCCCCGCCGAGACGATCGCCAGCAGGTCGCTTACGATTTCGGCTGAGTAGCGTTCGAGTTGCCGGCTTCCCCACGCGGAGGCGAGGCGGACCAGTTCTCCCTTGGATGAGGGAGCAATCTCGTTCAGCCAGCCGACGAGGATTTCTTCTGCCTCGGGCGCGATCTCCACCGTGTGATCGCGCGGCCAGCCGCGATTCAATCCCGACAGGACCGCTTCCACCACGCGCATGTCGGCATCCTGGAGCGACGGAAGGAGCGCATTGAGCTGTTCGGCGGTCAGCCGTCCCCGGGCCAGATGCTCGGAGACCTGTCCGACGATCGCGAGCGCGGCTTCCGACGGCCGGGTCTCGGCCGCTCCCAGGGCGGGAAGAAAGGCCATTGCATGGGCCGCGGCGGCGCTGGTCAACGCGTCCCGCAACCAGCGATCGTTGATCGTCGCCGGCTGCTCGGTCAATTCGGCGAGCGCGACACCGGAAACGTCCCGGGACTCTCCGTCAGCGAGCGCCAGCAGCGCGGCCAGCCGGACTTGCGGGTCGCTGTCGAGTTCGAGCAGCCCGGAAGCGAGAATCGACTCCTGCACGTCCTCGGTCTTGGGAAGTGCCTGCAGCGCGTTGCGGCGAACCCCGGCGGACGGATGCTGCAACGCACCCAGCACGGTCTGCCGCGGTCCGCTTTCGGCCGCATCCAATGCTCCCAGTCCGTGGAGCGCCCAAATCGCGTGAATCGCTCCCGCGTTCAATCCGACGGCGTCGACGCTCGGATCGGCGACCATCCGCTCCAGTGCGAGGACGACATCCGTCTCGCCGCGTTCCACGAGCAGTCGCTGCGCGTGCTTTCGCCAGAGCATCGTGGGATGCCGCAGCGTCGCAACGAGTTGCTCGGGGGTTGCGCGGGTCAAATCCAGAGGTTCGTACTTGTCCGCTTTTTTGTAGACGAGCCGATAGATTCGTCCGTGCTTTTTGTCGCGGAGATCGGATTCGTAAGCGTTTCCTTTACCGGTCTGGAATCCCTGCGGTGTCGGGTTGTGCTGCACGATGTAGTTGTACCAGTCGAGGATCCAGACGTTTCCATCGGGACCGACTTCCGCCATGATCGGAGCCGACCACTCGTCATCGCTGGCGACGAGATTCATCGGACTCGTCGACTGAAAACCGGCACCGTCCGGATTCAGCAGAAACGTTCCGACGAGATGCCCCGTCGGTCCGCAGACGAACGAGGTCCGGTTCCAGAAGTATTCGGGATAAGTGCGTGCCGTGTAGACGGCATGTCCCGCACCGGCGGTGTATCCTCCAAACTGATCGACCTGCCGGATTTTGTCCGTGATCGGATCGAACTTGTAAGTGTCCGCGATGCCCTCCAACCGATCGGGCGCCCAGCCTCTGACCCGCTCGTAGTAGCGATTCGGAATCGCCATGAAATCGCTCGGATTGTGATTGGCGGTCGAGCCGAAGATCAGCCCCTCTTCGGTAATTCCCAGCCCCCAGGTGTTGTTGTTGGTCGAACGCAGAAACTCAATTTCCGATCCGTCCGGTTTGAAGCGGAAGAAACCCATTCGAAACGATTGCTGCTCGACACCTTTGACGGTGGGAGAAGAGTTGTTGTACCCCTGCATGGCATAGATCCAGTTGTCGAGTCCGTACTGGAAATTGCTCACGCCGCCGTGGGTGTCACCCAACGCCCATCCGTCGAACAACACGGTTCTCTCGTCTGCGACGTCGTCCCCGTCGGTGTCCTTCAGATACAGTGTCTGAGTGCCGTTCTGGACAATCGCCCCGCCGTTCCAAAATGCGATCGAGGTCGGGATGCTGAGTTGTCCCGCGAACACGGTGAACTTGTCGGCCCGCCCGTCGTGGTCGGTATCTTCGCAGATGCGAATCCGGTCGCGGCCTTGTCCGGGAGATTGCAGTTCGTTGGGATAGTCGTAGGTTTCGCAGACCCACAGCCTGCCCCGTTCGTCCCAGCTCATCGCGATCGGCTTGCCCTGAAGGTCAGGCTCGGAGACAAACAGCTTCAGTTCGAAATCAACCGGTGTGACGTAACGCTCCTGCGACTTCTCGGGAGGGAGCGGCTTTTGCATCAGATTGAACGCTTCCCCCTGAGCACCCCACTGCCGTCCCGGAGTGTAATTGGGAATCTTGGGCCCGACGTCGAGATACTCGAAGACCGCGGAATCGTCGGCCAATTCGGTCATCGGCAACCGATCCGCGAACGATCCGGCCTGGGCCGGATCCTGCCCGATCGCCCAGCGGATCCCTCGCTCGACGAGATTCTGAAAACCGGGATTGCTCCACGTCCGTTGGTCGTGCCCCCAAGCCGTGTAAAAGACACGTCCCTTTCCATGCGTGCGGACCCACGTCCACGGTTCGCGCTGTCCGTCCTGCTCGCGGAATTCGAGGACCGTCCGGTTTTGCTCGTTGTGGCGATGATGGACGTAGGTCTCATCCCAGCTTCGGAATCCTCCGAATCCCTTCATCACGGGATGATTCGGTTCGACTATGTCGGTCCGAAAGATACCGGTCGTGTGGCTTTTGAATTGTGCTCCACAGAGTTCGATGTAGTTGTCGGAATTAAGAAAGCAATAAGTCGCGCAGTGCAGCGGAATGAAGCCTTTGCCGCTCGCGACGAAGTCGAGCAGAGCCGTCTCCTGATCGGGTTCGATTCTCGTGATGTTCGCATAGATCACCAATCCATCGTATTGCGCCAGCGATTCGGGGTTCAATTCCCGCACGTCGTCGGTGTAGGTGAGATCGATTCCCCGCCCGCGCAACACGGGAGCGAGTTGCTGAAACCGTTCGTAGGGCCGGTGCGGCCCTTGATCTCCAAGAAACAACAGGCTCGCCTTCTCACCCGCCTGCGAGGAAGCGGAATACCAACTTCCGCTTGTCAGAGCCAGAACCAACAACAGTGAACATCGAATGAGCGCAGACATGAGAACACCTCGGTCGAACGTGTGAGAACAACTCGCGTCGAAGCATGATCGCCTGAAAATATCTTACCGATTTATCATACAGTAATCTGCAAGGGTTTCCCGGCAATGAGAAATTGCGCAGAATTATTAAGTATATTTACAATCGTTCCTTTCGAGCCGAACTCCCGTGAAGCCGCGTCCGTCCGTCGCACTATTGATCGAAACGTCGAATGCCTACGCCCGGGGAATTCTGGAAGGCGTGATCGACTGGCTGCATCAGCACGACCCGTGGTCGGTCTATCTCCCCGAGCAGGAACGGGGAGCCACTCCTCCCGGCTGGCTGAAAAACTGGAAAGGGGACGGCATCATCGCGCGGATCGAAAACGAGGAAATCGCCCGCGCCGTCAAACGGACGGGATTGCCAGTGGTGGATGTTTCGGCCGCCCGGCGAGTGCCGAACATCCCGTGGGTCGAAACCGACGACCGTCAGATCGCGCGTCTCGCCGCGGAACATCTGCTCGAGCGCGGCTTTCGGCACCTCGCCTTTTGCGGAGAACCGCACTTCAACTGGTCTCGTTGGCGGGAAGAGGCGTTCCGGGAAACGGTCGAGCAGGCCGGACATCTCTGTCACAGTTTCGAGGCGCGTTCCCGCTTGGAAAAAGGTTACTCGTGGAATCGTGAGCAGCGGCGACTGTCGAGATGGATCGCCAAACTTCCGAAACCGATCGGAATCATGGCCTGTTATGACATTCGAGCGCAGCAACTTCTGGATACTTGCCGGGAGTTGGAACTTTCGG
>DATKCB010000147.1:0-7407 GCA_035513495.1 Planctomycetaceae bacterium
TCGAAGGGAAACGAGACTTCCGCTTCGTCCAAAATGTGAAACAGAATCACGTCGTGTCCCGCAAACCGCAGTTGCCGGAGCGACTGGATCACCGCGTCGGGTTCGGTCAGCAGGTCGGTGAACAGCATCAACAGGCTCCGCTGGCGGATCATCGCCCCGACGCGGCGGAGATTGCCCGCGATGTCAGTCTGGCCTGAAGGACGGGCTTTGGACAACATTGCGAGGATATTTCCGAGTTGAGTGCGCTTACTGCGAGCCGGGAGGGACGTCCTCAATTTTTCGTCGAACGTGATCAGCCCGACCGGGTCCTGCTGGTGAATCATCAGATACGCGAGCGCCGCCGCCAGACAGATCGCATAATCGAACTTCGTCAGGTCCTGGCGATAGGTGTAACCCATGCTTTCCGACAGGTCCATCAGCAGCATCCCGTGGATGTTCGTCTCGGCCTGATACTTTTTGATGTAAAACCGATCCGTCTTGGCGTACACGAGCCAGTCGATGTCCTTGGGATCGTCTCCCTGCGAATAGCGGCGGTGCTCGCTGAACTCGACGCTGAATCCATGAAACGGAGACGCATGCAGCCCCTGCAGAAAACCCTCGACAATAAACTTGGCCCGCAAATCGAGCCGGGCGACCGTCTGGATGACCGAAGGTTTGAGATAGCTTTCCGCGGTTCTGTTCATGATCCGTCGATTAGAACCGAGCGGGCGATCGATTACTACTGTCTGACTTCAACTCGTGTGACGGTTTGACTGTCTCTGAGGACAGTTTCGAGTCCTTGATCCACGCATTGACGCGTTTTGATGCGATGGTAGAATGATTCTCGCCGATCTCTTTGTCAGAGAGCGTCGGGGCGTTCGTTAAAACCGGAGAGGAATTCGTGCCAGGTCCATTTTTTCAATTTTCCCGGCGAGGTTTCCTGCAAGTGGGCACGGCAGGTGTGATCGGGTCCGCAATCCCTTCGGGGATTCGGGCCGCAACATCGAACGAACTTAGGCCCGGACAGGCCAAGTCGGTTCTGTTGATTCTCCTGAGCGGCGGACCGAGTCAGCTCGAAACGTTCGACATGAAACCGCAGGCTCCCGTCGAAATTCGCGGTGAGTTTGCCCCGATCTCGACCGCCACGCCGGGGATTCAGATCTCCGAACACATGCCGCTGCTGGCTGCCCAGAGCCAAAGACTGGCGATCGTGCGGACGATGTCGCACGGAGAGCACAATCACCTGCTCGCAACTCACGTCGCCTTGACTGGACGAGACACCCCGATTCCGCGCGGGGGGAGCGACCTCGACCGTCAACAGTCGCGGAACGACTTCCCCAACTACGCCGCAGCACTCGATTATCTGCGTCCGCGAAACGACGGAATCCCGACTGGTGTTTCGCTCCCCAACTACTTTATCGAAGGTCCGTTGACGTGGCCGGGACAGTATTCGGGTTTTCTGGGTGTGAAACACGATCCCTGGCAGATCAATCAGGATCCCAACAGTGATCACTTCAAAGTGGATGAATTGACGCTGCAGACCGGTGTCCCCCGCGAACGGCTGCTGTCGCGGCGGCAATTGCTCGACCGGATCGATCGCGATGAATCCGCAGCCGTGCCGGGACGACTCCGGTCGTTTGCCGATCAACAGGAGATCGCGTTTTCACTACTCACCTCGGGCAAAGTGACCGAAGCATTCCAGATCACGAACGAAGATCCCGCAGTCCGCGAACGCTATGGGCGAAATAAGTTTGGTCAGTCGCTTCTGCTGGCACGTCGGCTGATCGACGCCGGTGTTCCCGTCGTGCAGGCGGCGATGGGAATTGTCCAGACCTGGGACACTCACGTCGATAACTGGGGACGACTCAAAAATACACTGTTGCCGCAACTCGACCAGGGCATGTCGGCATTGCTCGACGATCTGAGCGTGTCGGGACGACTCGACGAGACACTGGTCATTCTGATGGGTGAGTTCGGACGCACTCCGCGCGTCTCGACGCTGCCGGGAGAGTCGATCCCCGGCCGCGATCACTGGGCACACACGTACTCGTGCGTCTTCTCAGGTGCGGGTGTTCTCGGCGGGCAGGTGATTGGCCGCTCGGACGACATCGCCGCTTATCCCATCTCCCGTTCGTGGTCTCCTGCCGATCTGTGTACGACGATCTTCGATGCGCTGGGAGTCGATCGCAACGCCGAGATTCTCGATCCGCTCAATCGCCCGAACCGCCTGCAAAACGGCGAAGTGATCGCTCCGCTGTATACGGGAGTCGGGGCGTAAGCGGCAGTTAAGATCTTACTCGGGAATCGCTTTGAGAATTTCTTCGGCTTTGGGCCGTTTCGGTTTTGTTCCGGCGAGGGTTGCTGTGACCTTTCCATCCTTCCCGATGATGTAGGTGGTGAAACCGGTCGTGCTGTAATTCCCAGTGTTTTTCATATTCGGATCGAGTAGGATGTCGTTGCAGTTTAAGCATCGCCCGTTCAAGACAGATGGGAAGAAACTCACAAAGGAAAAATATTTCAGATCAGGAGAGACGCTCGTGGAACGCTCAAAGCTCAAATCAACAAATCACAATTCACTCGGTCGCAGACAATTTCTCGGCAGCGCCTTTGCCGCTTCGATGGCAGCGACGATTGTGCCCCGCCACGTTCTGGGAGGTGCGGGGTTTATCGCTCCCAGCGAACAGGTGCGCCTCGCGGGAATCGGTGCCGGGGGAATGGGGGGCGGAGATATCAATCAGCACACCGCCAACGGAGCGCATCTCGTGGCCGTGTGTGACGTCGATGACGAACGTGGAGCGGGGACGTTCAACAAGTTTCCCGATGCCAAACGCTACAAAGATTATCGCGAACTTCTCGACAAGGAGGAAAACAACATCGACGCCGTGACGGTTGGCACACCGGATCACATTCATGCGCTCGCCTCGATGCAGGCGATCAAGATGGGTAAGCACGTGTACTGTCAGAAGCCGCTGACGCACACGATCTTCGAGGCCCGCGCGCTGGCGAAAGCCGCCGCCGAAGCGGGTGTCGCTACGCAGATGGGAAACCAGGGACACGGATCCGAAGGGGCGCGACTGACTGTCGAATGGATTCAGGCGGGCGTGATCGGCGAGGTCCGCGAAGTTCATTGCTGGTCGGACCGCTCCGGAGGCTGGTGGCCGCAGGGTGTGAAACGCCCCACCGATCAACAGGAGATTCCGAAATCGCTCGACTGGAATCTCTGGCTCGGTCCCGCTCCCGAGCGGGATTACAACTCGGCGTACGCTCCGTTCAAATGGCGCGGATGGTGGGATTTCGGAACCGGCGCGCTGGGGGACATGGGTTGTCACATCATCGACCATCCGGTCTGGGCGCTCAATCTGGGAGCACCCGAAACTGTGGAAGCCCGGCATACGATCGAAGGGTCCCGCGAGAATAACAAGCTGAATTTCGAAACATATCCGATCGCGTCGCTCGTCGATTACACTTTCGGAGCACGCGGCGACATGCCTCCGGTTCGCATGACCTGGTACGACGGAGGGATCATGCCGGCGTCTCCGCCCGAAATGCCGGCCGGTCAAAGACTCCCCTCGAACGGAGTGCTGTACATCGGCAGCAAGGGGAAGATGTATCACGGTTCGCACGGAGGAATGCCGCAGCTTCTGCCCGGTGAACTTCATGAGGAAGCCAAAAACGTCGAGCGGTCGATTCCCCGTTCGCGCGGACATTACGAAGAATGGTTCGACGCCTGCAAGGGGATCGGCAAGACCGTCTGCGGATTCGATTACGCGGGTCCGATGACCGAAACCGTACTGCTGGGTGTGCTGGCGTTGCGCTCTCCCGGACACCCCTTGGAATGGGACGGCAAGAATCTGAAAGTCAAAAATGCTCCCGAGCTGAATCAGTTCGTGCACAAGGAATATCGCGAAGGGTACGGTTTGTGATGCGTCATCGGGAGCCTGAATGATGAGTCCGGAAGTCGAACAGTTTCTGACAGAGCATTCGTCCGTGACGCGTCGTTTTTTTCTGAATCGAGGCGTATTGGGACTCGCCGCGATCGGTTCGTTCCCGCATTTGCTGAACGCAGCCGAACGCGATCCCGTGTTCCAGAGTGCGATCGATAACCTCGAAACGTGGTTGACGAAACAAGCGGACTTCAACGACGTTTCGCGAGGAACTCCCAAACCGCACTCGCTCTCCGAAGAGAAGCGGAAAGAAGTCGGCCTCACGCGGGAGACGTGGAAACTCGAAGTCGTCGGCGATCCCGACGATCCCGTTCGGCTGCGCAATCCATTGACTGCCGAGAAGCACACAGCGTTCGACTTTAAAGCTCTGATGGAACTGACGAAAACGCACGCGGTTCGATTTCCCAAAATCATGACCTGCCTCAATATCGGGTGTCCGCTGGGGACGGGGATCTGGGAAGGTGTGCCGCTGCGCGAAGTTCTCTGGCTCACACAGCCGGGTGAGAACCTGCGTCGCGTCTTTTATTACGGATATCACAACGACGATCCGCAGCAGATGTTTCGCAGTTCGCTCCCCGCCGGACGCGTGCTGGAAGATCCGTTCGGTCTTCCGCCGGTGATTCTCTGCTACAAACTGAACGGCGAGTGGCTGACTCCCGAACGGGGCGCTCCCGTCCGCGTTGTTGTTCCCGAAGCGTACGGATTCAAGAACATCAAGTGGCTGACGCACCTGTTCCTCTCTAATCGCTGGACCTCCAACGATACCTACGGGGAAAAACAGAACGACGTCGACAGCCCGCTCAAAACGTTTTGCGAGACGCTTTCGATTCCGACCAAAGTGAAACCCGGCGAACCGATCCCCGTGACGGGTTACGCCCAAGTCGGCATTTCCGGGTTGAGTAAGGTTCAAGTCTGGATTCAGGACGACGACGAGCAACTACCCGCTGACGATCAATATTTTACGAACGCACCGTGGGTCAATGCGGAAATCCTGCCTGTCCCCAAACTCTGGGGTGGTGACATTCCCGACAATCGGATTCCTCCCGGTACGACAGGCTTCGACGATCAGACGGGACAACCGAAAGAGTGGCCGCTCCGGCTGACGAAGGCTCATTGGGCTGTCTTGATGCCCGGACTTCCCGAAGGGAAATATACGTTCCGTTGCCGGACGATCGACCAGAACGGTATCGCCCAACCGCTGCCGCGCCCCTTTGCCAAATCCGGCCGGGCGGCGATTCAACAGGTGGCGATCAGAGTTGAGGTGTAGTTAAACAACTACGAAAAACTCAACGGACCGTCGCCGCAGTGGTCGGGGTTGCCGAATTTTTCGATGTGATGGCCGAAGCCGTGGGCGAGTGACATCAGCAGCCGGTTGTGGGCGACGCGTTGGTACTTGATCGACTGGCCCATCTTGAAGTCGAGGCCGTTGCCGATCAGGACGAACGGAATATCGTTCAGCGTGTGCGAGTTCCCCTTGCCGAGTTCGTTGGTCCAGATCAGTGTCGTGTTGTCGAGCAGCGAGCCTTGTCCTCCGGGTTCGGGAGTTTCGTCCAGCTTCTTGACCAGGTAGGCGAGTTGCTCGCAGTACCAGGTGTTGATTCTCGTCAGCTTGTCGACGGCTTCGTCGTTGCTGTCGGGTTCGTGCGAAAGTTCGTGGTGCCCCTGATCGATGCCGAGCCATTTCATCTTGGCCTGTCCGACCGAGTTCGTGAACTGCAGCGACGCGATCCGCGTGAAGTCGGACACGAAGCTGTTGACCATCAGGTCGATCTGCATCTGGCTGATCTTGGGGATATTGTCGTTCTCGTCCCGCACCCCCGGTTCGAGTTCGGGAACGGCGTGACCGACCGCCGCGGTCTGGTCCTGCTTCAGTTCCCGTTCCATCTCGCGGACGAACGTCGCCTGCTCGTCGAGCAACTTACGGTCCTCGGTGCTGATGTTCTCGCGGATTTTCTTCAGGTCGAGCTGCAGGTCGTCGAGGATGCTTTTGAGGCTCTCGCGATCTTTCATCTGTCCGTACAGTTTGGCGAACATCTGGTACGGATCGTCGATCGGCGCGACCGGCTTGTTGGGGCCGGTGTAGACCCAGCGAGTCCAGGTGTCGGCCCGATCGGGAACCATCACGCCGAATTCGAGCGAACCGAACCGCGTGCGGGTCGCGGGGTTGTCCTGGAGGAAATTTTTGATTTCCTGATCGATCGAGCGACCGCTCGCCCAGCCGGCGGGAGTGTGCGATCCCCCCTGGATGTTTCCGGGAAACAGTTCGGTGCCGGTCAGCAGACAGCCCATCCCCCGCATGTGACTGTCGCCGTCTCCGCGAATCTTGTCGCACAGGCCGTTCAAGATCAGCATCCGGTCTTGCCACTTCTCGAGAGACGACATGATCGGTTTGAGCGTGAACTCCGCGCCTTCTTCCTCCGGCCAGAAGTTTTTGGGGATCGTCCCGTTCGGACTGAACATCAACACGATCCGCTGCTTGCGACCCTGGGTGTTCTCGAATCCCAGGCTGGGAAGATTTCCCAGGAAGGGGAGGGCGGCGGCTCCCATGCCCAACTGGCGGACAAATTCGCGGCGTGATGAGTGTCGTGATTTCATGATAATTCCTTTGGCGGATTCTCAGGATTCGGACTGAGTTCGCAGGTCTATTTTATTATCGATAATTATTGATGCGAACACAAACCCAATCGTCAGTCGTTCGGGTTGTGACGCTTCGCATCGAGTTCTTTCGCTCGAATGGCCGATTCTGTGGCGATTCGAGCCAACAGTTGTCGAATGTGATAATTGTCGTCCACGAACTGCTGTCGCAGTCGGGGCAGCATCTCCGGTTCGAAGGCTTGAACCGGTTGTTTGACGAAATATTGGAACATGAATTCGGTAAACGCGTTCTGGGAATCGTCGCTCTCGGCCAGAAAACCGGCGAGTTCGCGGGCACCCTCGAAAAGGACTTCTTCTCCCGATCGTTTGACGTACCGGCCGGAGGCATCTACGTCGCGACCGCGTTCCTGTTTTCGGAATCGCCCGACCGCATCGAACTGTTCCAGCGAAAACCCCAGATCGTTAATCATTCCGTGACAGCTCATGCAGAGGGTTTCCCGCGTCTGTATGGTGACGCGTTCGCGGGTCGTCATGTCAGGAGCGAGATCGACCGGAGTCGGCGCGACGGCGATCGGCGGCGGTTTCAGGAATCGCCCCAGCACATTGCGGGTCAGAAAGACACCCCGATGAATCGGCGAACTGGAATCGGTGTAAGCATATCCGGCCATCAGATAGGGATGAGTCAGCAATCCTGCGCGAAAATCCGGTTCGAGCGGAACCTTCTGGAACGGTGCGTCCTCGGGAAGATCGTATCCATAGTATTTGGCGAGCCGCCCGTTGAGATAGATTTCGTTCGAGAGCAGCAGGTTTCGAAAGTCTGAGCGGTCGCTCCAGACGACATCGTCCAGAAACAGATCGAGCGAGACCCGCAGATCGGCGGCGATCTGTT
>DATKCB010000148.1:0-6570 GCA_035513495.1 Planctomycetaceae bacterium
ATCCAGGCAGTGATGAAACTGTCCTGATGCTTCAGGATGCCTGCTCGACGGCTTCCATTTCGTTGGTTGCCACTTCGAGCGTGAGCGGGACGAGTTGCGGCACTTGTCGGGCGGTGGGAGCGAGCGGTGCGGTTTCGTCTCCGGGTTGGGTTTTCGAGCCGAATAGCGTCAGTTTGACGACGCGGAGAAAACCTTTGAGTGAGCCGAATGTTTCGTCGACTGCCGTCGGTTCGTATCCGCTATGAACCATGCAGTTCTGGCATTTGGGGTTGCCGCTGGCGCGTCCGTAATTCTCCCAGGCGGTGGTGTCGAGGAGTTCCTGGAACGTTTCGCAGTGTCCTTCATCGACGAGATAACACGGCTTCTGCCAACCGAACACGTTGTACGTCGGGTTGCCCCAGGGCGTGCATTCGAGATCCCAGCGCCCTTTGAGAAATTCCAGGAATAGCGGCGACTGATTGAACTTCCAGGTCTTCTTACCCTTTGCGAACACGCGGCGGAACAGGCCGATCGTTTGGTCGCGTAACAAAAAGTGTTCCTGATCAGGAGCTTTTTCGTATTGATAACCCGGCGAGAGCATCATCCCTTCGACTCCGAGTTCAGTCAGAATATCGAACATCTCCCGCATCTTGTCGGGATTCGCGGTATTGAACAACGTCGTGTTGGTGGTGACTCGGAATTCCCGAGTGACTGCCGCTTTGATCGCCGATACCGCAATGTCGAAGATTCCCTCGCGACAAACCGCCTCGTCGTGTTCTTCGCGGGGACCGTCCATGTGAATCGAGAACGTGAGGTACTTCGAAGGCGTAAATTTATCCAGATACTTTTCGAGCAGAATCGCGTTCGTGCAGAGGTAGATATATTTTTTGCGAGCGATGAGTCCTTCCACGATCTTGTCGATCTCAGGATGCAGCAGCGGCTCTCCGCCGGGGATCGAAACGATCGGCGCTCCGCACTCATCGACCGCCCGGAAGCATTCTTCGGGACTCAGATTCTGCTTGAGAATGTCAGCGGGGAATTGAATTTTTCCGCAGCCCGCGCAGGCGAGATTGCAGCGAAACAGAGGCTCCAGCATCAGGACAAGCGGATATTGTTTCCTGCCTTTGAGCTTTTGTTTCAGTACGTAGGACGCGACGGTCCACATCTGCGAAATCGGAACACCCATGCCGAATGGTCTCCCTGGGGCAATCAAAACGAACGAAATTCTTATGAAGAATGCCTTCATAACATTTTTACACACGATTTGTCAGCCTCAATCGGGAAATCGTCGCGGATTCAGGTCATCGCGGAATCGTCGTATCCGAAGGATTGACAGCGAGATGAAGACACTTTGAAGATCGCATGTGGAGTTGCTGAGGCATGACGCTTGTTGATGCAGGGTTGCACAATAATCCACAACCAGCCGCGCCGTAAGAAAGTGCCTTAGGCTCTCGAATTTGAGATCGAACAAAGAACTTCCGGGGCCTGATTTCCACGAAATTGCCCCACTTTCGGTGAAATTCGCCCGCTCAAAAAAAATTACGGCACGGGCTTTGCGTTGATCGAAAGGAACTGCGCGCTTTTAATTCGTTTTAAGGGGAAACGAAGTGACTCAAGGATATTTGATCGACATGGATGGCGTACTTTATCGGGGATCGGAATTGATTCCCGGTGCGGAGGTGTTCGTGAATCACCTGCTCGACACGGAGACTCCGTTTTTATTTCTGACGAACAACTCTCAGCGAACGCGTCGCGATGTTGCGACCAAACTGCAACGGATGGGAATCAACGTGAACGACTCGCACATCTTCACTTGTGCGATGGCGACGGCACGATTTCTCTCTCAACAGAATCCCAACGGAACGGCTTACGTGATCGGCGAAGGAGGATTGCTGAACGCGCTGCATCAGAACGGGTACTCGATCGTGGAAAACTCGGCGGACTACGTGGTGGTCGGCGAAGGCCGGGCCTTCACGATGGAAATGTTCGAACGGGCGGTGAATCTGATCAACGAGGGGGCGCAACTGATCGCCACCAATCTCGATCCGAACTGCCCGACAAGCAATGGTTCCCGTCCCGGATGCGGTGCGATCGTCGCCATGCTGGAATCGGCCACCGGACGTAAGGCGTTCAGCGTGGGGAAACCGAGTCCCATCATGATGCGGGCCGCCCGCAAACAACTTGGGTTAACTGCCGACGAAACCACGATGATCGGCGATACGATGGAAACCGACATTCTGGGAGGGGTGCAGATGGGCTACCGCACCGTGCTGGTTCTGTCGGGATCGACTGCCCGAGACGACTTGTCCGATTTCGCCTATCGGCCCGACATCGTCATCAATTCGATCGGAGAGCTGATGAGCGAAAAGGTCCAGGCGGCCTGACCGCAGACTGGGTGTCATTCACGGATCTGGCAGCACGTCCTTCGCGAGTCCTCTCACCCCGGAGGGCGTGACTGCTAGCTGTGCTGATGCGGCGAACGCAACCGCTGATCTCAGGGTGTGACGGTAAAGGGTTCGGCCGCCGTCAGCGGATCGGTGTGAATCCGGTCGATGACGCGCGCTTGCAAGATTCCCGTCCCCGCTTTGAGAGCCTCGAAAGTGATCTGAAACTCGAGAGTCTGGTCTGGTTTGAGTTCGGCGGCCGGTTCGAACAAGAGTTGAATCAGTTGATCCGCAAGCGGGATTTCGGTAGGGTTGTTCCCCAACGTGGCGGTATGGCTTTTAAACTTCAGCGTTTCGGGCAGGTCGAGCGACAGTCTGACGTCGCGGGCAGTAACCAGACCGAGATTTGTGATCCGCACGATCGCGGTCAATTCCTGCCCGGGCCGCGCGAGATCGTTCTGGTCTTCGACTTCCACGCGGATCGATCCATTGGGTCTGAAAATCTTGAGGCAGGATTGCTCCTGAAGCGGAGGACGATCCCCCGCCTGAACGCGTGCAGTAATGCAGGCTTTGGCCGATTCGACCGGACATTCGAATTCGACTTGCAGAAAGATCTGTTCGTCGGGATGCAAGACGGGAAACTGCCAGACGAGGCGTCCCGATTTCTGTTCGGCTCCTTCGGAGGCTTCGCGCGGAATCAGGGTTCCGTCGAACTCGATCACCGCCGTAATCGGACCGAGCGATTCCTGAGATCGATTGTGGAGATTGAGCGTGTACTCTGCGTTCGCTCCCAGCGGTTTGGATTGCGGCCCGGTCAGCGCCACCGAGAGAAGACCGGCTTTCGCGAACACCGAGATTTTCTTCCACGAAAGTTCTTCCTCACCTTTCCGCAAACTGACTTCGAACGAATGCGTCCCCGGTTCGGTTGCGATGATGGGAAAGGAGACTTTCGATGGCGCATTCCCCTCGAGAGCCGGCAGTTTGAGATCGAATTCCTGAGAACTCTCGTTCGGATGACGAAGCGCGGCGGGAAACCTGATCTTCAGGCGAAACAGATCGGCCAATTCGGGTGGGACTCCGGAAACGGTCACGGTGACTTGAGATGCATTACCGACCGGTATGTTTTCGGGGACCTCAACCTTCAAAGCGGGAATCGTGTTCGCCGGAGGCGAGTCGGTAAACAACGGCAGGTCGGGACCTGTGAGATCACCAGACTGCGGGGATTTGACGGACGAACCTGAGTTGATGTCGAAATCGTTCAGACGATACTCCAGCAGATCCGCGTCGGGAACCTTGCGTACGAGTTCGGATTTCGAGTCCGCAGGCTGATTGGGAGTTTCCGTCACAGGGAATTTCTTAACCGCGGCAACCTCTGTCTGGAAGTCCTCTTCAAAATATTGCGACAAGGGTTTCGTGCCCGACTTGCCCAGCAGGATCAATTTGCCTGAACTCGGCGCGGGAGCGTTCGAGCGGCTTTCCGTTCTCGCACGATTGGGAGTTCTGGCGACATCGGCGGGTTTTCGCGTGGTCACTTCGTCTGACGGATTCGATTCGTTGCGCATTAACGAGTCGGCTCCTGGTCCCAGGTCCGACTCGGGGATCGGAGCAGATTGCATCGGAACTCCCGTCTGGCTGAAGCCTTGCGACCAGTGAGTGGTCTGGCATCCTGCGAACGAGAAAACAAGAATCGTCAGCGTAACGAGCAACAGTCCTGGATTCCATTTCAAGCTGTTCATGTTCAGTTCCCCCTTTACGTGGATAAAGATGAGAGACCTCCGAATCCTTGGGTTGTCCCTCTGGTAGAACATACGATATGGGGAAAAGCCCGGGTCACGGATCTTGAGGAATCGATGCCCGGGAGAGAGGATCTTGCAGTCGGGCGATGCTTCGTGACGTCGGGGCAAAATCTGACAGGCGGGTCAACATTCCGGTCCGTTTCGAAAATGAGGATTGTGCCGGCGTGATTTTGGGTGAGAAAGCAGGACTCGACCGGATTATTCCGGTGCGGTAGAATAGCGAAACTGGATTAAAACTGAGAAAATGGAGTTTCCTGACTTTGCTTCCTCTCCACGGACGTCCCACCCGGATAATTTATGGATCCCCAGCACATACGCAACTTCTCGATCGTGGCCCATATCGATCACGGCAAGAGTACTCTGGCCGATCAGTTTCTGCTCAAGACGGGAGCGATTACCCAGCGGGAGTTCAAAGAACAATTGCTCGACGATCTCGACGTCGAACGCGAACGCGGGATTACCGTCAAAGCGCGGACCGTGGCGATTTACTACAAATACAAAGGGGAAGTGTACGAACTGAATCTGATCGACACCCCCGGACACGTCGATTTTCATTACGAAGTTTCCCGTTCGCTGGCTGCCTGCGAAGGGGCACTGCTGCTGGTGGATGCCTTTCAGGGAGTGCAGGCGCAGTCGGTCGCGAACGCCTACGCGGCGGTGAACGCCAACCTGACGATTCTGCCCGTCATCAATAAAATTGATCTTCCCATCACGAGGGTCGAGGAGGTGCTGGACGAAATCGAAACGGTCATCGGTCTCGATCGAGTGGACGCGCTCAAAATCTCGGCCAAGAAGGGAATTGGTATCGAGGCGGTTCTCGATGCAATCATCGAGAGAGTTCCTCGACCTGCCGGGAAGCCGGACGATCCTTTACGAGCACTGATTTTCGACAGCAAATACGACACTTACAAGGGAGTAATTACCTATGTCCGCGTAATCGACGGAACGATCCGCAAGGGACAGGAAATCATGTTCATGAAGAACGGAGGACGCTTCGAAGTTCTCGAACTGGGACAATTTCGTCCAGGAATGAAAACCTGCAAGGAACTCGGACCGGGCCAGGTCGGTTATCTGTTGTCGGGCATCAAGGACCTGAGCGAAGTTCACATCGGGGATACCGTCGCCGATCCTGCGAACCCTCCCGTCAAGGCGTTGCCCGGATATCAGAAACCGAACCAGATGGTCTTCTGCGGGATGTATCCTCTGGAAGCGACCGACTTTGAAAAGCTCCGGGGAGAACTTCAGAAACTGAGCCTCAACGATTCGAGTTTTTCGTTTGTTCCGGAGACCAGCGACGCGCTCGGTTTCGGATTCCGCTGCGGGTTCCTGGGGATGCTGCATATGGAGATCGTCCAGCAGCGTCTGGAAAAAGAGCAGGACATCGATCTGATCCAGACTGCGCCGAACGTCACCTATCAGATACTCAAGACCAACGGAGAGTTGGAGACGATCGACAATCCGCAGGAAGTTCCCGACGCGGGACAAATTCAGGAGTTTCGCGAGCCGATCGCCAAGGTGACATTCATCGTTCCTTCCGAAAACATCGGCGGCATCATGCAACTGTGTTCCGACCGGCGGGGGATTTTTGTCAACACCGAGTTTCTCGGCCCTCAGCGCGCCCAGCTTACCTGGGAATTGCCGCTGATGGAGGTCGTGTACGATATGCACGACAAACTGAAAAGCCTGACTCGCGGATACGGAACGATGGACTACGAAATCATCGGCTTCCGTCCCGCCGATCTGGTCAAAATGGACATTCTCGTCAAGGGAAACCGGGTCGACGCGCTTTCGACGATCGTGCATCGTTCCCAGGCGGAACGCCGCGGGCGATCGCTCGTCAAACGGTTGAAAGGGGAAATCTCGAAGCACATGTTCGAGATCCCTCTGCAAGCCGCCATCGGAGGACGGGTTCTTGCTCGCGAGACGATCCAGGCGCTGCGCAAAAACGTGACAGCGAAATGTTACGGCGGGGACATCACCCGCAAACGAAAACTCTGGGCCAAACAGCGCGAGGGAAAGAAACGCCTCAAGCAGTTCGGCGAGGTTGAAATTCCGCAGAAGGCGTTCCTGTCGGTCCTCGATGTGTCGGGAGACGAATAGCCGCCCTGGCCTTGGCCCTCGACTGAGTTCAACGAGATAGACTCGCAAAAAAAACTCTCTTTGAAGCGAGGATTTCACCGAGCGATGAGCGATGCTTCCTCACAATCCGCGTCTGCTCCCCGTGAGGAACATGCGGGTACGTTCGGACAAGGGTTTCGGCAGGTGTTCGAAACTCTGCTCAGCTTGCTGATCTCGGTCTTGCTGGTCCGCACGTTTCTGGTGGAAGGGTATCTCATCTCGACCGGTTCCATGGCTCCTCATCTGTTCGGCTCGCACAAAAAAGTGACCTGCCCCGAATGTCAGACGGAGTT
>DATKCB010000149.1:0-6292 GCA_035513495.1 Planctomycetaceae bacterium
CTCGTCAATACGTTTAATTCACTGGTCGATGTGGCTGAGCATCACATCTCCTGGCTGCCTGCCGACAAGCTGATGGTTAACCGGCTGGACTCGATTTCAAAAATCGGGAATTACCACGGTCCGGTGCTGCAAACGCATGGAGACCGGGATCGCGTGGTCCCGTACGAATTCGCGCTCGAACTGTTCGGAGCGGCGAACAGTCCCAAACAGTTTGTGATGGTTCCGGGGGGCGGTCATAACGATCCGCTGTCGGAAGAGTTTCACGAGGCCCTGGACGAACTGTTGACTTCTCTCCCTTCCAATTCTGGCCAGAGCGTCTATTCTGAAAGTGCGTTCGAAGAATTGTCTTCGAACGACGCGCTCAAGGGGTTTTCGAGAAAATCGGCTGTATCAGGTGACCGTCCGTAAAAAACTCGTCCTGGGAATCGTGGCGTCTCTGCTCGCCCTGGTACTGATGGGGTTCGCGTTGATGAGTCTGTTCTCGAAAGCTCCAGCGACTCTCGGCGTGCATGACGGGAGATTGTCTCCCTGTCCGTCGTCACCGAACTGCGTCTGTTCGTACGACGACAAAAGACACGCAATTGATACGCTGGAGACTCACGACGATCCCGCCGCCGATCTCGATCGGCTTGTCCAGATCATCGAGAAACTTCCCCGTACGAAGATCGTGACGCGCGAGGAGAATTACCTGCACGCGGAATTCACATCACTGATCTTTCGCTTCGTGGACGACGTCGAGTTTCTGGTCGATTCCGAACAGGGAAAGATTCACGTGCGATCGGCGTCGCGCGTCGGCTATTCGGACATGGGCGTGAATCGCCGGCGAATCGAACATATTCGAACGCTCTGGAACGAGGAATAACGTGCGCATCGAAGCCCAACCGGCGCAAGCCGTGGGGGGAACGGCGCGCGAGCATCCATCGTTAACGACTCTCGATCCGTTCAAACGCGCTCATCGCCGTATGACAGTGGAAGTGGATATTGGCATTCAGTGTTCTTTCCTAGCTCCCCCGATTGCTTGCGCAATGGGGCTTTCATACAATCCACGCACTGTCAACCTCTCATCATTGGATCGGATATTTTACGCGATGGCCTATCAACGAGTCTTGCTCAAAGTCAGCGGAAACAGCTTCTGCCGCGCGGGGGAATCGGGCATCAGCATGTCGGGAGTGGCGTCGCTGTCCGAGCAACTGAAACGCGTTCACGCGACGGGAGTGGAACTGGCGATCGTGTGCGGAGGAGGCAACATTCTGCGCGGAAAGCAGTTCGCCGAAGTCAGCGAGGCGATCAAGGCCCCGACGGCCCATTACATGGGGATGCTGGCGACGGTCATCAACGGTCTCGCCTTGCAGGATGCCCTGGAAAACATCGGTGTTCAGACGCGATTGCTCTCGGCGATCCGAATGGAAGGAGTTGCCGAGACGTTTATCCGCCGCCGCTGCGTGCGACATCTCGAAAAAGGCCGCATCGTGATTCTGGCGGCGGGGACGGGAAGTCCGTTCGTGACGACCGACACTGCCGCGGCTCTGCGGGCGCGGGAAATCGAAGCCGACGTGGTGCTGAAAGGGACGCGGGTCGACGGAATTTATTCCGAGGATCCCGAACTCAATCCTCACGCGATACTGTTCCCCGAAATCTCCTACGAGGATGTTCTGCGGAAGGATCTCGGCGTGATGGACGCCCAAGCGGTACATCACTGCATGGAAGCGAACATTCCGATTCACGTCTTCAATTACCAGCGCGAAGGAAACATCGAAGCGGCCGTCGCGGGAGAATCGATCGGAACCCGGGTCGTTTCGAAAGCCGATTTGAAAAACTCAACATCAAATTAAAGCCCAACCGGCCCAAGCCGTGGGGGGAACGGCGCGCGAGCTTCGATCGTCACCATTTCCCGATTGATTCGCACGCTCGCATCGCCGTTTGAGGTTGGAAGCGGATGTTGGTATTCGGAGTTTTCCCCGCGCTCCCCCGATTGCTTGCGCAATTGGGCTGCTATTGACCGCGATGTTTTCAAATTAAAGCCCAACCGGCGCAAGCCGTGGGGGGAACGGCGCGCGAGTATCCATCGTTAACGACCCTCGATCCGTTCACACACTCGCATCGCCGTGCGATGGGGTGGTGAAGGGTGTGGGTGTTTGAAGTTCTCTCCGCGCTCCCCCGATTGCTTGCGCAATTGGGCTTTGATGGAATGCGATGGAGTTTCTCGAATTCTGGTGTTACGCGAGTTGTTCGCGGACTCGTTCGAGCAGCGATTTGGTGGCTTTGATACCGGCGTACTCGTCGAGTTGACCTCCTTCGTACTCGATGCCGACCCAGCCGGTGTAGCCGGCGTCCTTGACGATTTTCATCATCTTCACATAGTCGGTTTTGGTTTCGTTGCCATCGGCGTCGAAGTCGTGCGATTTGGCCGAGACCGCCTTGGCGAACGGCATCAGTTCGGTCACGCCTTTGTAGCGGTCGTACCATTCTTCTCCCTGCAAGCGAAAGTTTCCGAAGTCGGGGAGCGTGCCGCAATGCGGATCATTGACCGTCTTCATCACTTTGGCGAGCCATTCCCCGTTCGAGGAAAGTCCACCGTGATTTTCGACGATTACATTCAGACCCTGTTTGCTGGCGTAATCGGTCAGACGGCTGAGTCCGTCGGCGGCGAGTTTGACCTGCTCCTCGTATTCCCCCGCAGAAGCGGCGTTCACGCGGATCGAGTGACAACCGAGAAACTTCGCGGCGTCGGCCCATTTGTAATGGTTCTCGACCGCTTCGGTCCGTTTCTTTTCGTCGGGATCGCCGAGCCGGCCTTCTCCGTCGCACATGATGAGCAGGCTCTCGACGCCGTTATCAGCGGCCCGCTGCTTCATGTCGGCCAGATATTTTTCGTCTTTGGCTTTGTCCTTGAAGAACTGGTTGACGTACTCGACGGCGTTGATGCCGAACTCTTCCTTGGTAACTTTGGCGAAGTCGAGGTGGTCCAGCTTACCGGCGCGAATGGTGCGATGCAGCGACCACTGGGCGAGTGAAATCTGAAACCAGGGAGCGCACGACTGGGCGAACAGACGTCCCGGAACAGCCAGCAGTGAAGCGCCTGCGGCCACCGCCGCCGAGTGAGCGAGAAAATCGCGTCGTGAAATCGTCATGGATCGGATCCTTATCAAAAACTGAATGGGTGTAGTGAAGGTGATTCCCGTTAATAGATACCAGTGAAGACCGTTTCGCAACCAAAAATTGGAATCAGAAGATGTGTTCGAACTGAAACCGCAAGTTGAATGAGAATACACAGATTCCAAGAAACCGCGGATTACGCAGAGAATTAAGATCTCTGGTTCAATAGCGATTGTACAATCATGAATGGGTTTTCTGGATGATTGAAGGAGATCGCCGAACCATGGTGAGGTAACGGCTCTATGAATCAACTCGAGCGAATCACTTTGTTGATAGCCCTGATGCTGGTTGGAACGATGCTTGGTTTTTTTCTTTCCGATGTATCGAACGCGTACCTGCTCGTTTCGGGCTGTGCATTTCTGGGAGCATTCGCTTATTGGATTGTCTCAATCAAACCGAGTGATGAGCAATAATCCGTCCCGCAGAATTCTCTGCTTGATCCGAGACGGTTGAGTCGTGATGATGCAGCCATACTCCTCTTGAATTCCCATCCTGAGCGGGAGATCTCATCGTGAATCGTACTTCGCTAATCGCTGCGTTGGTTTACTTGACAGTATTTTTGCTCCATTCGTCGGAGCTTCGCCCAGCCGACGCCGCCGACAAACGGCCCAACATTCTGTTCATTTTCACCGACGATCACGCGGCGCACGCAATTTCCTGTTACGGGTCGAATCGGAACAAGACGCCCAACCTCGACCGGATCGCCCACGAGGGGATGCGGTTCGAGAACTGCTTCTGCACGAACTCGATCTGCGGCCCCAGTCGGGCCGTGATTCTGACGGGCAAGCACAGTCACATCAACGGATTTCGCACCAACGGCGACACCTTCGACGGTTCCCAGCAGACGTTTCCCAAACTGCTGCAGAAGGCCGGTTATCAGACGGCGGTCGTCGGCAAATGGCATCTCGCCTCGTCGCCGACGGGTTTCGATTATCACAACATCCTGATCGGACAGGGTCCCTACTACAATCCGCCGATGATCGAAAACGGCAAGCGGAAAAAGCACACCGGCTACACCACCGAGATCATCACCGATCATGCGCTCGACTGGCTCAAGGAACAGCGGGACCCCGAGAAGCCGTTCATGCTGATGTATCAGCACAAAGCACCGCACCGGAACTGGGAGCCAGGTCCGAAGTATCTGACGATGTACGACGATGTCGTGATGCCCGAACCTCCGACGCTGTTCGATAATTACGAAGGCCGAGGAACGGCGGCCAGGACGCAGGACATGTCGATCGCCAAGACGATGACCCCGAAAGATCTGAAGTTGACTCCCCCCGGAAATCTGACTCCCGAACAACTCGAACTCTGGAACGCCGCTTACGAACCGAAGAACAAGGCGTTCCGCGAAGCGAACCTGCAAGGGAAAGATCTGATTCGCTGGAAGTATCAGCGGTACATCAAGGACTATTTGCGGTGCGTCGCGGCGGTCGATGACAACGTCGGTCGCGTGCTCGACTGGCTCGACGAAACCGGTCTGGCCGACACTACCATCGTGATCTACAGCTCCGACCAGGGATTTTATCTGGGAGAACACGGCTGGTTCGACAAGCGGTTCATGTACGAAGAATCGTACCGCATGCCGCTGATGATCCGCTGGCCCGGCGTGATCAAACCCAAATCGGTCAACGACGATCTCGTCTCGAACCTCGATTTTGCGGAGACGTTCCTCGAGATTGCAGGTACCGAGATTCCGGACGATATGCAGGGGCGAAGCCTCGTCGATGTGTTCAAAGGCAAAACTCCCGACGACTGGCGAACCGCACTCTACTACCACTATTACGAATTTCCCGGAGCGCACAGCGTGCGGCGGCATTTCGGAGTCCGCACGAAAACCCACAAACTGATGAACTTCTACAATCTGGAAGAATGGGAGCTGTACGATCTTAAGAAGGATCCCGACGAATTGACGAGCGTCTACGACGACCCGAACTACGCCGACGTCGCTGAGAAGCTGAAACAGGAGATCAAGAAGTTTCAGGATCTCTACAAGGTTCCCGACGACTCGGGGACCGTCACCCGGGAAGGAAAGCCGATCCCGCAGCCGAAACCGGGGAAAAACAAGACCTGAGCCGAAGCGGCACAGGCAAGCGGCCGGCGTTTTTTCTCAAACTCCCTCGGTTGAATTGACCAAGCGAGGCGGGAGTGTTACCTTTTGGGACTCGAATTTTCCTTTTCTTAGATCACAGAGAGATTCATGGGACGTCGCGAAAAAGACAGAGAACTGGCCCGCAAACGGGTACGTAAAGCTAAACTGAAGAAATTCCGCAAGGCGTACGCCGCTGCCAAAACTCCTGCGGAAAAGCAGGCGATTCAGGAGAAAGTCTTCCGGATCAGCCCGTTCGCCGTACTCGAGGAAACTTCGAAGAAGTAGAAAAACTCCGACGAAATCACCTCCTCGTTGCGAGGACGGATTGATTCCGGATCGGTCAGACCGCGATAATAGCCTCCCTTCGTTCACTCGAACCGGGAGGTTTTTTCATGCTGTGTTGCTTTCTTGCCGTCTGTGCTTTGATCTCGCTGGGGAATTCTTCAGCACTCTGGTCCCAGGACGCTCCGAAAGAGTCCCGTTGGGCGTCCGCGATTGCCGACTTCGAGAAACAGGACGAGGCTTCTCCGACCGAGCCGGGGGGCGTCGTGTTCGTCGGCAGTTCGAGCATCCGGATGTGGGATCTCGAAAAATCGTTCCCGAAAGCCGGTTATCTCAACCGGGGTTTTGGCGGTTCTCAGATTGCCGACTCGATTGAGTTCGCGCAGCAACTGGTTCTCAAGCACAAACCGCGGATCGTGGTGATGTACGCCGGAGACAACGACATCGCGGGGGGCAAGTCGCCCGAGGTCGTCGCCGGGGATTTCAAAAAATTCCGGGATCTGCTGCACGAGGAACTCCCCGAGACGCAACTGATTTTTATCGCGATCAAACCGAGCCTCAATCGGTGGGAGATCTGGCCGAAAATGGACGCGGCCAACAAACTGATCTCCGCGCAGTGCGACAAGGATCCGCGGCTCGCCTTCGCCGATATTATCGAACCGATGTTGAACGAAGCAGGAACTCCCCTGCCGGGACTGTTCGTCAAGGACGGTCTGCATTTGAGCGAAGCGGGATATGAAACATGGACGAAAGTTCTGAATG
>DATKCB010000150.1:0-2631 GCA_035513495.1 Planctomycetaceae bacterium
GAATACATCGGCAGCGACAACACGGCGCATCGCCCCGTGATGATTCACCGCGCTCCGTTCGGATCGATGGAACGTTTCGTGGGGATGCTGATCGAACACTTCGCCGGTGCGTTCCCGCTCTGGCTGGCTCCCGAGCAGGTCCGCATTCTCCCGCTCAGCGACAAGCATCTCGACTACGCGAAGGAAGTCGAACGCCGGTTTCGATCGGCGGGCTTCCGCGTTTCGACCGATCAGCACAGCGCGAAGGTCAACGCGAAAATCCGTCAGGCCCAGCTCGATCTGATTCCTTACATGATTGTGGTCGGTCCGAAAGAAGAGGAGCAGAACTCCGTTGCGCTGCGGGATCGGCTCGAAGGCGATCTGGGAATCATGCCGCTGGACGATGCGATCGCGAAACTAAAAAGTGAAGTCGACAACCACGTGATCCGCCAGACGTTCGAAGCCGAGTTCGCCGGACTCGAGTCGGAGAATGTGACGGACAACGAGTATTAAACTCTACGACGTCAGAGAATTAACGGAGAAGGTCTTCCGCAACTACTGGAAGGCCTTTTTCCATTTACGCTTTGCATTTTCAGTATCAGTTAATTGACGTTGCCGGATCCCAGCCCGCCACGCTTGCTTCGGGGGCGAGGATGAAGATTTCGACGCGGCGGTTTCGCTGGCGCGAACGATCGTCGGCATTGGCCTCGACCGGCTGGAACATGCTGTAGCCCGCCGCGCCCATGCGATTTTGTTTGAGTCCGAATTTGGAAAGGGCCATCACAACCGAGTTGGCCCGGTTGGTCGAAAGGTGCCAGTTGGTTTCGTGCCGGCTATGAGTCGTCGGTTTCTTGATCGGCTGATCGTCGGTATGCCCAACGACCAGAATGTGGAACCGGCTCGCATCGGGCGAATTCATCAGATTGGCGAACTCTGTCAGCACGTTCTGAGCGGAGGGTTTCAGTTCGTCTTTTCCGGTATCGAACAGCACGTCCGCGCGAAACTTGCTGACGCCCGTCGCGGGATCGAAATCAAATTCGGGATACTTTCGGCTCAGCTCTTCAAACTTTCGAGTCGCGTCACCCGAGAGCGGGTTGGTGGCTTGAGACAGCAGACTGGCATACCGTTCGTGCAACTGGCTTCGTTCGGCGTCCAGATTGGCCAGACGCGAGTTGGCGGTCTGAAGTTCCATCGCCATCTGCGCGGCCTGTTGTTCGGCTGCGTGCTTCTGAGCTGTCAATGTCTGATTCTTGTCCCATTGGGCACGCGCCTGTAACTGCGCCTGCCGCACGTAGGGGTTCGGTCTGTTGTAACATCCGGACAGCATCGAAACGGAGAGTGATCCCAACATCAGGCAGAGCGAGACACGGTGGCGTATCGACATGCGAAACTCCTTACCTTTCCGCGCATCGAAGCGCGTCAGGACGATTGATCTGAAGTGAATTGTGACAGGAATCAGGATTGGCCGGGACGGCCAGGGAGGGGAGGGGGAGGTTGGATGACGGAAAGCCATCCGGCAGGAAGGGAGGTCTCTCGAAGATGTTCAGAATTTTTAATGGATTGTGAAAGACTCGCATAGTGAGATTCCCGAGAAATCGATGCTTCGGAGGACAAATCCAATCGTTTCGGCAATTCCTGCCGTTTTTACGATTCCTCAGTCGACAAACACGAATTCGTTCAGGTTGAAAATCAGACGGCAGGCGTTTTGAAGTCCTTGTTCTGCCGCAAATTCTGTCAATATTCGATGTTCCTGCTCGCTGGGAGAGCGACCGAAAGCAAGCCCGACGGCCTGTCGAATGCGGTCTGGAATGTTGGCTGCATCGTGCTCCAAACGGTCCGCGAACGATTCCGACATCGCGACGATGAATCGATTATTGAGAAGCGACAGTGCCTGCAACGAGGTGATCGTCTGATTTCGCTTGGGGACCTGCATGGAAGGGTCGGCACAATCCATCGTCGTCAGAAACGGCTGTTGCTGGGAACGGACGATAAAGCGATAGATCGAGCGGCGGTGCGATTTCGAGTCGTTCGGATCGTACAGATCGTATTTGTAGTGCGGTGAGTGTTCCGGCTTTTCAATGACGAAATCCTGGAAGCCGGGTCCGTACATGTCGAAAGTGAGCTTTCCGCTGACCTGCAGGATTGCATCCCGGATTTCTTCGGCTTCGAGCCGGCGCCGATTCATTCTCCAGAGAGACACGTTTCCGCTATCGATTTCGGAAAATTGCGGATTCTCGGTTGAGACCTGGCGATAGGTGCTGCTTGTACAGAGCAGGCGGTGAAGGTTTTTGAACGATTGCGTTCCGTCTCGAAATTCGATCGCCAACCAGTCAAACAGTTCGGGATGTGAAGGAAGTTGTCCCATCCGGCCGAAGTCGTTGGGGGAATCGACGATCCCCCGGCCGAAGTGATACAACCAGACTCGATTCACGATCGAACGCCAGGTCAGCACGTTTTCCTTGTCGGCAATCCAGTGAGCCAGGGCGGCGCGGCGATCTCCTTCCGAATGACCGGGAGGAAGTTCGAATCGTCCCGGTCGATGGTCGAAAGCTGCGATCGCACCGGGTGACATCACTTCGCCCGGAGACGTCATATTTCCCCGTTTCAGCAGTCGAATTTCGCGGGGAATTCCACCGGTCGCCTGGTGATTCC
>DATKCB010000151.1:0-4776 GCA_035513495.1 Planctomycetaceae bacterium
GTTTCCACCAAAGGCTACGACGAACGCCTCCGGATGCCGAAGTTCCCGTTCTCGCATCAGCAGATCGAACAGGTGACGACGTTCCTCCTCGGGCTTGTGGCCGAACCTCCTTCCGAAGAATACGTGTATCGCCCCGCCGGACCGGCCGGCGATCGGATCGCGGGCGAACAGCTTCTGGCAAAGTTCAATTGCACCGGTTGCCACGTCGTCGATAATCCCAAGTATTCATTCATGGCGAAATTGAACGATCTCCCCTCGGGAGTTTCGGGAGAGCCGATCGGCTCGCACGATGCGATGTCGCTGTTAAATCAAAATTTGCCTCCCCGGCGGGTTTCGATTCCCGGTCATCTCACTCAGTTTCCGTTTAAGGTGTCCGGAGAACTTTCGGATGTGATCGACGATTTGGGCGAAACTCCCGACGGTTGGAAAGAGTTCATCAACGCTCACGGAGCAACTGCCGAGGAGAGAGTGAAGGCGATCGGCTACAAAGGGGATTCCAATCCCGCCGAATGGGAGTTTTACGTCACGCTCTGGGAGAACCTGATCGTCGAACGTCAGCCCCTTTCGGGGCAGATCGTTCATCTCGGGTCGGAAGGAACCGCCGACTCAGTGTCGATCAAGCTGACTCCCGACGGTTCGATGAATGCCGTGCTGACCTATTCGGCAAACGAGACGCAACTTTCGGCGATCGTGACGGGAGAATCTGAAGACGACGTGTTCGATGTTGCCAGGATCGAGATGATGATCGATGTGGACGACGGCATTCACAAAGTCACTTTCGAGGGGCCTGCCGCAGGCACCGATCTTAAAGCTCATACGTTTCAGTCTGCGGAGATCTTCCGCAACGTGACATCCCTCCGTCAGATTCACGGAACGATCACCGTCAAGCTGCCCGATGCGCAGATCACTCCTTCCAGCCGAATGGGATTTGTCGGTGCCGATTTCGCGGGGTACGTTCCCGGACGAGGGGGTGAGTTCACGCGCTGGCTGGTGGACAACATCGTGGAGACCCACCCGAAAGTCGATAAAACCGACGACGGCTGGAACTTCGTCGCACCGCCGCTGGTGGGCGAAGGAACAAAGGTCCAGACGCCGTGGCTGTATCGATTCCTGAGAGAACCAGAAAAGCTGCGATACCTGGCCGTTCTGCGTATGCCGAAATTCAACATGAGTTCGGAAGAAGCGCAGATTCTGGCGAATTACTTCGCGGCCAGCGAGGCTGCGGAATATCCGTACCAGCCGATTCCTCAACAGCAGCCCCCTTATCTGGCAAAAAAGAATACCGAATTCAACGAAAAATACCCCGAAAAGCGGACGGACAACTATCTCTCGGAAGCCTGGCAGATCATGATGGAAAAAGGGAACGTCTGCGTCGGCTGCCACTCCGTTGCGGGGCGGGAATACCTCTCGTCTGCGAAGCCGGGAGAACTCGAAGTCCGAGGTCCCGATCTGCGCCGCGTCGAAGACCGCTTGCAGCCGGATTGGCTGCTGATGTGGATTTATTATCCGAAGTGGGCGACTCCTTACACGAAGATGCCCGTCAACTTCCCCCTCGACAAGCCTTCGCCGCTGCCGATGTTTGGAACCGACCCCGACGCGCAGATCAAAGCGATTCGCGATGTGTTGATGAATCACGCGCTCCTGCTGGAACGCGAGGGGGTCAAAATTTGGGAGTTACCCGCTCCTGCCGGTGCGGCAGAAACGGAAACCAGGAAAGAGGAGAATTAGACATGACACGAGTCACGATCGCTCTCGCGATACCGATAGGCATTCTGTCGCTTTGTTTTCTCGCCAGCGGATGCGGCGGCGGTGCGACCACCGAACCGACGGTCAAGCTCAAGCCGGCAACGCTGGAGCAGGCTCAAGACTCGGGTTCGAAAGGTCCGGATACTCCAGTTTCCAGCGGAGGAAAAGGTCCGGGTAACATCGTCGGACAAATTCTGTTCGATGGCTCGCCTCCATCGCTGTCTCCGTTAGTGGCGAAAGGCGCGGTCGTCAGAGATCCAGAGGTCTGTTCTGCTAATCCCGTCCCTAACGAAGGGATCGTCGTGGGGGAAAATGGCGGGCTGGCGAACGTTTTTATCTTTCTGGATTCCGCCCCGAAAGGATACAAGCCGGAGGGGGAGTTGCCAAATGTGACTCTCGACCAGAAAGGCTGCCGGTTCCGGCCGCATGCTTTACTGGCACAAGTCGGACAAAAAATCAATATTATCAACAGCGATAATGCCTCCCACAATACCAACATCAGTTTCGTGAGAAACAAAATATTCAATGGAACCATCAATCCCAATGATAACACGGGGGTAATGCTGGAACCCACCAAAGCGGAAAAACTCCCAGTCAAAACAGTTTGCGACGTGCATGCCTGGATGAGTTGTTACGTCTTCGTGCTCGATCACCCATTTGCCGCCGTCACCGACGAAAACGGTCAGTTCGAAATCAAGAATCTGCCTGCCGGCAAGCACACATTCCGGGTCTGGCACGAAAGCGCCGACTTCCTCGAACGGTCGCTCTCGGTGGACGTCAAAGCCGGAGAGGACGCCAAAGTCGATTTGAAATACAACATCAGTAAGTTTCCCAAACTGTAATCATCGGGAATTCAAGAGAAACAGCACCTACGCATGAGACGCACATTTAACGGAGTCCTCCCTGTGAGCATCCGTCCAATTCGATTGACGCTGCTGGTTTGTTCCGGGTTGTTCCTGGCCGGATGTCTCGATCCGCCCGAGGCCCGGTTCGTGTATCGCGAGGAGACCGGCAATCTCACGACCAAGGTTCGCAAGGCAGTCGAGGAACAGATCGAACAGAGTTTCGGAACGCCCCACGATCTCGTGGCCTGGCTGAAACTGCCGCTCGATTATGGCGGGATCAAAGGCACGGTCGCCGCCGGCGATTCGGTTCTCGCACCGCCGATTAATAAATTTCCGATCGAGTTCGACGAAGAAAATCTGGAGAAACTCAAAGCCGCGTATGCCGACGACAAAGGAGCGATCAACTTTCCTCCGGGCGGTCTGAGACTCGATTGGATCTCGGGAGAAGCGACGGGTTCGTCGATCGTCGTAACCGGTTATCAGGCCGAACAAGGACTGGCGACCACCGCCGAACCGTTTACTGAAAAACTCCCCGCCGAAGGGACCGAACTGATTCTGACTGCCGGAACCAATCTGCAAGCTGGCCGAAAGCTCTATATGGTTCACTGCATGCACTGTCACGGAGTTTCCGGAGACGGAAACGGTCCGACGGCGCGGTATCTGAACCCCCTCCCCCGCGACTATCGGCTCGGAGAATTCAAGTTCAAGTCCACTCTCACACCCGAACGGATTTCCAGCGACGATCTGGCGCGAGTCATCAAATACGGAATTCCCGGTACGTACATGCCCTCGTTTTTGCTGCTGAAGGAATCCGAATCGCACGCGCTCGTCGAATATGTCCGATGGCTCGCGATGCGAGGCGAGATCGAATACAAGGTCGGTAACGATCTTGCGATCGACTTTTCGAATAAAGCGATCCGGGAACGAGGAGCCGGAGGGGAATCCGCTGAAGAGATCGGGGCCTCGATCGACAGCGCCGTGAACGATCTCGTCGAATTGTACGATACAATGGGTGCCGACGTCGCCGAACTGTGGGCGAACGCCGAGACCGAGGACGCGCTCGTCAATCCTCCCATTCCTCGGATCCCCGATTCGAAAGAATCGCGAGAGCGGGGCCGGATGTTTTTCCTCCAGAAATGCACGAACTGCCACGGAAACACCGGGCTGGGGAACGGTCAAATGACGATCGACTTCCAGAAGAATGACGCGACGGGGCAACTTTACGAAAATCCCGGTTTGCACAATATCTGGGGCCACAAGGTGCAACCCCGAAATCTGAAGCAGGGACAATATCGCGGGGGAAGACGGCCGATCGACTTATATCGGCGAATCTATGCAGGGATCTCACCTTCGAAGATGCCGAACTTCGCGACATCTCCTCCGGAAACGATCTGGGACGCCGTCAACTACGTCTTGCACGTTCCGTTCGAGTCGCCGGGAGAATACGCCGAAATCGATGCGAAGTACGAAGAAATGAAAAAAGCAGGCTTGATTCAAGAAGACGGTGCAGCGGGATCCGCAACGCCGGGGAACGAGTAAAATCAGAATTGAGTGACCTCCCGGAAACGGGATTATCGAGGAGTCGTCATCGTGCGATGGTTTTGGATTATCTTTTTCATGTTCTGGCCGGTGGTCGGGATCCTGGCCTGTTTTTTCGCGCCGGAAATGAACTGGTGGTTTCCGGGTGAATCAGGCTCGCCCCTGGGCAAGCAGATCGATGATTTGTTTTATCTGATTTTGTGGATTGTGACCGCAGTCTTCATCGGCGTGCAGATTGCACTCGGCTACGTGCTTTGGAAAAACTCCCAGCCCGAACAGGAGAAAGCGGAATTCACTCACGGAAGTCATCATCTGGAAGTGATCTGGACGATCGTGCCCGCCGGAATTCTGCTGTTCATTGCCCTGTATCAGATGGAAGTCTGGGCGCAGTACCGCGTCGTCTCGAACTTCCCCGAAGCCGCCATGAAGGCTCCCGTGGCCGAAGTCACCGCCCGGCAGTTCGAATGGCGGATTCGTTATCCCCAGCCGGGGCGCACGCTCAAAACGTCGCCCGAAAAACACGACCTGTATTCGGTCAACGAATTGCTCGTGCCGGCCGGGCGTCCCGTGATGATTTACTTACGCACGGAAGACGTGCAGCACTCGTTTTTCGTTCCCAGATTGCGAGTCAAACAGGACGCCGTTC
>DATKCB010000152.1:0-8384 GCA_035513495.1 Planctomycetaceae bacterium
CGCTGGCACCGAGGCTGATCAGGTCGGGTCCGACCTTGCCGCCCGCTCCTCCGATCGCGTGGCACTTGAAGCAGGCGAGATCGTTGCGGCGGAAGATGATTTCTCCGCGTGCGGGATCGCCCTGTTCCCGGACCAGACCGACCATGCGGTCCATCTGCTCTTTCGTCAGCACCACCGCACCCGCTTTGATGTCACCGGCTTTTGAAAAACCGGCCACGAGATCATCGAATTTTCTGCCGGACGAATTGACGACCCGCAGCGCGAGTTTCGCGGTATCGGCGGGGAGTTTGCTGGATTGCAGTTCCTCCGTGAGTGCGGCGACGACATTCTGACGCTGCAACAATGCCGACAGCACGGGATCGATCTGTTTGTCTCCACCGGGAGCGTTCCAGAGCGCGATGGCATCTTTCGCAGCGCGGCGAGGGAGTTTGTCAGAGAACGCGACGATCGCCGATCGGCGGACTTCGACGGGTTGATCCTCTTTCGTCAGGGCGGCATACAGCGGTTGGATTTCTCCACCAATTTCGGCCAGCGCGTAGATCGCGGAATCGCGCACGGCGGGGGGAGCTGCGTTGTCTTTGGCGAGCGTTGCGAGCGCGTCGCTTTGCGTGGCGAGTTTCCAGAGACCGATCGTACGGCACGCCGAGACAACCACTTCGGGATTTTCCGCATGCAGTAATTTTCCGGCCGGATTAAGATCTCCGGGAGGAACGACGTTTCGATTCGCGGCGGCACTCAGAGCGCTCAGCAAGGAGAGTTGCTGCGCGGCCGTTGCCTGTTCCGAAATCAATCGGTCGAACAGGACTTTCACGTCTGGCGGTTGTCCGAGATCGGCGATGGCGCGTTCGATCTGGCTGGTCTGTTCGGGGCCGAGTTTGTTTTCGTTGAGCAGCCGCACCAGAGGGGCGACCGAGGCGTTCTGATCGAGCGATTTGAAGGCGAAGATCAGATGAGCCGGGTTGGTCCCGACGGCGAGGCGTCCCGCTTCGAGTTCCGGCAGCCAGACGGGCCGCAGTTCGCGACAGGTCAGCCAGAGCGCGTAATCGAGGAACGAATCCATCTCCCGGTCGAGTGCCCGGAGCGCGATTTCGAGCGAGCGGGGATCGGCGATTTTTCCCAGCACGCGGACCGCTTCGAGCCGGACGCGGGGAGAGTCGTCGGTAACGGCGGCGGAGAGCAGGTCGAATTCATGCTCCAGATGGGGAAACCAATGTCCGATCACGCGGACCGCGGCTGCGCGAACGCGATCGTCCTTCGATTTCAGCATTGCCTCAAGAACTTCCGGAGCGGGGATGTTCAGCGCCTGATACGCCCAGAGTCCTTGCAGCCGGTGATTTTCGAACCCGGGATCGTTCGCGTCGAGATTCTGAAACCAGGTCTCGAGCGAAGGGAGAATCCCGGTATCGAGATGCCGTTCGCGGAGCATCCGCATGGCGTGCGTGCGCGTGAATTCTTCGGGCGACTTGAGCGAGTTGAGCAGTTCGGTGTTGTCGGCTTCTGCCAGTTTCGGTTTTTCGAGCAGCGGTTTGTTCTTGTTGACGACCCTCCAGATGCGTCCATGCGTGTGATCGCGGCGGGGATCGCGGAAATCGACTTCTCCGTGCTGGATGATCGGGTTGTACCAGTCGGCGATGTAGATCGCTCCGTCGGGTCCGACTTTGACGTCGATCGGGCGAAACGCGACGTGATTCGACTTGATCACCTCTTCCTGTTCGCGCGAGGCGAATCCCGATCCGTCGTCGGAAACCTGGAACCGACAGACGCGATGGCCGCGAAAGTCGTTGGTAAGCATGCTTCCCTGCCAGTCGTCGGGGAGGTGACTGCTGCGAACGATTTCCAGTCCGCAATGCTTGGGACTGCCGGGATTGAGTCCCCGGATAATGCGGTTCGAACCGACAGCTGTGAAGTAGTACGCACCTGGGACGATGTAATTGATTCCCTCGCCGCCCGCTCCGTCGGTGGCGAATGATTGTCCGTAATCGTCGAAGTGATGCCCCCAACTGTTGACGAGACCGCGCATGTGAATGTCGAGTTCCATCGTCTCGGGCCGGAATTGCCAGATCCCTCCCGCGTCGAGTCGTTTGACTCCGTGTGGCGTTTCGAGATGACTGTGAATGTAGATCGACTGATTGAAGTAGAGTAATCCCTCGGGACCCCAGCGGAGCGTGTGCAGAATGTGATGCGTGTCCTCGGTACCGAAACCCGAGAGGACGACCCGCGTGCGATCGGCTTTGCCGTCTCCGTCGGTATCGGTCAGATGCAACAGTTCGGTGCTGTTGGCGACGTAGGCGCCTCCGTCACCGGGAATGACGCCGGTCGGAATCAGCAGACCGTCGGCGAAGATCGTGGTGTTCTCGGCGACTCCGTCGTTGTCGGTGTCTTCGAGGATCAGAATTTTGTCGTCCGCTTGTTCGCCCGGTTTGATTTGAGGATAGATTTCGGAACTGGCGATCCAGAGTCGTCCGAGTTCGTCGAAGTTCATCTGAATCGGCTTGGCCAGCATCGGATCGGCGGCGTAGAGATTGACCTCGAACCCCTCGGGGACGATGAATGTTTCTCGTTCGAGTTCGGGATCGGGGGGAGGGATGTCCTTCAGGTCCCGCTGCGCGAACAGCGATTGGGGAACGAGGAGAAGGGTCGCGCAAAGACACAACAAATATCGAATCGTCTGGCTCATGGGATCGTCTAATAGAGGAATGAGTGAGAGATGAGGTTATTCAGGCTGGGGATTGTCTGTTCAATTGTCAGAAACAATCGAGATCTCGTGTGAAACTGGTTGGCTCAGTTTGGCGATCTCTTTCTCTTTGGCTTCGATGAGCGGATCGAATTCCGGGATGTCTTTCGCGTTGTTCCCCTGTTCGTGTTTGCGGAACAGAAACAGGTAGGTCACGTTCTGCGGACGCCAGCGGTGAAAGTAGAGCATGTTCTTGTCGATGATCGCCTCTCGCATTTTCTCGAATTGTTCGTAATCGAACAGATACGCGGGTGCGCCATTCGCCCATTGTTCGTGCGAGAGCGTGAGGCTGGTGTCGTCGGAAATCTGCAGCGTGTAGCGACCGGCGGTGAGGCCATCGAGCTTCAGAGTCTGGGCGGCTTCGAACTCTGCCGGGAACATCACACGCGGATACTGGACGACCACACCGGTTTTTTCGAGACGCCCCGCGTCCTGGATTTGTTTGAGATTAACCGCGATTTTTTCCACAGGTTCAGGGCCGAGCAGCGCTTCACGGATCACCTGCGCGATCACTTTGTAGCCGTACGCATTCAGATGCACGCCGGTGTCGGTCATCTGCGTCGAGGGGATCGCCATCGGTTGGTCGGGTGAACCGAGCGGAGCTTTCACTCCCAGCGGACCGGTCAGATCAACGAAGAACGTGCTGCGTTCACCCGCCAGTTTTTCGATCGCGTCTCGATAGAGTGTCACTTTTTCGTTGTAGATCGCGGGATCGGGATGCCGCTCGCTGAATCGCAGATGATCGAGCGGAGAGACCAGCACGAACCGGGCTCCGGACGGCTGGAGATCGTCGAGCAGTTTGCGGTATTGGGTCAGAAACCGGTCGAGTCCCGCCGCTCCCGCGAAGGCTTCGTTGGCACCGTAATAGCTGATGATGACGGTCGGTTTGAGTTCGAGAACCTGTTCGATCATTCGCTGATAACCGGCAGCGGGCGGATCGAAGATGCCCCGCGACTCGGCCCAGACGGTGTCTCCGCTCCAGCCGAGATTGCGGAACGTGACCGATTTTCCCTCGCCTGCGAGCGCTGCCGTCAGTTCGGCCTCGACGTATCCGTAGCGCTGTTCCCGCTCGATGAGGGTGCTGCCGAGCAGCACCACGCGGTCCTTGTCGCGAAACTCGAATTTTGGTGCTTGGGCGAAGGCCGAAGAGTGGAAGTTCAACGAAATCAGAAAAGCGGTCGTCGCGACGAGTGCCGCACGAATCGAACCACGCATTAAATCCTCTCCCTTGAAGGGTGAAATGGTTTCAGAGTTGTGGCATCTCACATCGACAGTAGACGGAATCGATGGGGTGGCTGTCAACTGGTTGATTCGATGACTTGTCCACACAGAGTCGCGTCACTTCTTGTACACGAGCGTCGTCAGCGAATACGGACGATCTTTGTAGCGATATGTCAGCTCGCCGAACACCGCGCTGTGTGCTCCGTTTTCCGGCAGCGAAAGTTGTCCGGATGCTGCTTTGTCGTTGACGACGAGCGGCTGTTTGATCCAGGTCGATTTGCGAAAGTCGAGTTTGGGTGCGGTGGTGGACCAGAGATTCGCTTGAATCAGCGGTGAATTGGAAGTGATTTGGATGTTCCAGTTCTTCCCGGATGTTTCGATCTTCCAGTCGATCGCAGGCAGCGCGGTACTCGTGACGACATGCTGGAAGAAGATTGAGAGCGTATTCAGGGCGTGATCGCGGCCGTCTCCCAGTCCGTGATCGCCGTTGGGGACCTGCAGAACATATTTCGGACCGCTGAGATCGTCCCAATACAGATTCATCGCATCGACGACCCAGTACGGATCGTTGGTTCCGACGATCAACAGTTTGGGGAGTGTCAATCGGCTGCGGTAGGTGAAGGGATCCATCATGATGCGGAGCTGGCGATCGCGGGGGGATTCGAGTTCGGCAGATTCCTTGACGAGTCCTTTGCTCGTGTAGTCGACGATCTGCTCGCTGTAGGCGCCCCAGGTTTTTTTCTGGTTTTGCATCTGGGGCAGAAAATTGAGGACGTCGATCACGATCGGAGCGGTTCCCACGATCCGCGAATCGACGACGGGCGTCAGCCAGCTTGTCCAGCCTCGTTTGGAAGCACCGGAGATGACGAATTTTTCGACGGGTGGCTTGAGGTGTTTGGCTGAGAACTGTTCGAGGGCGTCCATCGCCTTGACGGCGCTTTTGACCATCGGAAAGAGCAGCGGCCAGGTCTCGTCACCCGTTTCGAGATACTTGAGCCACGTCTCGGTGATCAGGTCGTCTTCCTTGCGGTCTCCCAGCAGCGGCTGATTGGGGACGTGATTCAAGACCGCGACGCAGGCTTCGCACGCTTTGGCCAATTGCAGACCAAATGCGTGGTCCTTCTCGCTCGGATTGCGGCCGGTGTTGCCTCCGCTGACGAACAAGAGCATGTATTTGCCATGTTCGATGTTCGCCGGTTCGTAGACGGTCAGCGCATGTTCCCAGACGATGTTCTGCCAGGTCTGCGAGACGAGGTGCAACGAATGAATTGTCCCTTCTTTGGCGGCGACGGTCTCACCGTTGGACCAGCGAAATCCCGGTTCGGGGCGTTCCACGAACTTTTCGAGCGCGTCGGGAATTTCGGCGTGGGAAAGGGCCGGGGCAAACAGAATCGACAGGGAGCAGATCACGAAAAATGAGCGCATCAAGCAACCTTTCAGGCTGGAGAATTGTGCGGAGTTATTCGGTGGTCAGTTCGATGGTCCCCAAATCGATCGGACCGGCTCCGTCCACCTCGAACTTGATCGTGGAGCCCTCGACCTTGCGGTAGCGATCGTTCAATCGATCCGAGCCTCCGAATCCCATCGAAATCGCATTCCAGGTCCCCCAATAGAATGTGAGCGTGTACTTCCCCACGGGGACGCCGTCGCCCTGCTGATAGGTATTGAGGGCGAACGAACCGTCATTCTGACTCAGCGACGAGGAGACCGAGGGGTCTTCGGGGTCGATTCCCTGCTCGTCGTGAACCGAGATACTGATCGGAGAGCCGGGCGGTTTTCCGTCGACGGTGATGACCCCCGTGACAGGGAACGTCTGTTTCGAACCGGGATTGATTTTTTCCTCGCACCCGGACAACGCGAACGCACAGAAAATCAACAGAACATAAATTTTCATCGGAGAGGATTTCAGCATGGCGACGGAACATCGGAAGCGAATCATCGGCCTCGATGACTTCGCGAACTCTAGAACGAGATGACCTCACCCTTCGAGCGGGTGATCATACCAGCAAAGATAAACGCGGAAATGTTTTCGCTCACGAATTGAACGGAGCCGTCGCACATGAGAACGTGGATTCCCCCCGTGTGGAAACTGTGAAAGCCGGAGCTTCGCGCGTTGGTGCAGTTAATTGCGCAAGGACCGCCTCCGAGGGTACCGTCGTTCAAGGCACCTTGGGGCCAGTGTTCTCCATTGAGAAAATCGCCCCATCCGCCGCCGTTCGATGGTCCCGCAAGGGCTGTGTACGTGGGATCGATCTGCTTTCGGCGATAGATATTCGAACCTCCCGTTCGCTCGGCAATGAGAATCGTGTTGGAGGTTCCGTCAACGATACTTCTCATTCCCGTGATTCCTTTGCCGGGTTCCAGATAGCCCACCGCCGACAACGCTCCCTCTCGCGCTCCTCCCGCTCCACCCGGAAAATTGGCGTAGGCGACGGTCGAGAAAGGAGCCCGCACGCCGTTCGTGGTGATGTAATCAGAACGGGCCGCTCTCCAGGTCATATTAAACGGAGGGATCCCGCTTCCCGCCGAGTTCGCGGGGAGCGAATAGTCGTGGGCTTCCGTCTCGGGACACGAAGGACAAACGTAGACAGCGAGCGGGGTTCGGATGACGTTCAGATTCTCCTGGACTCGAGCCGGGTCAAACAAGGCACCCGCCTCGTTGAACGCAGGAACCTCCGAATTCCACTGATTGTAGAGGGCCGACTGCTCCAGATAGGGCAAAATCATGATTCCCCAGCACGAGAGGTTGAAATCGGAGCCCGACATCCACGCGAACGGAAAGACGCCGACGGTGTCGTGATAGTTGTGAATGGCCAGCCCGATCTGTTTCAGGTTATTCTTGCACTGAGTTCTGCGGGCCGCTTCGCGCGCCTGCTGCACGGCGGGAAGCAGCAAGGCGACCAGAATCGCGATGATCGCGATCACCACCAGTAATTCAATCAGTGTAAATCCTCGAGAACGAGACATTGAGTTTGAGAATCGCATTTGACAGTTCCAGGAGGTTGAATCGACCGTCTCTTTGTCTCCTTCATGCTAACTGCTCGTCACGGCAAGAGCAACAACATTACAGCCGACCCACGCACCGCTTCGACTAAATGTGTCGCGGCTTCGCGGCAGTTTCTCGTCTCATTAACAGCGGGAGAAATGAAATGAATATTTCTTCAAATTCTTTGGAGCATGAGATCTCAGGTACAACGTCGTCTGTGAAAGTGAACCACGATCACTCATCCGAGGAATTGAGAAAGTTCGCGCTCGATTGCGCTCGTGCCGACAGCAATCCATAGATTCCGAATGAATCAAATCGAAAGCGCTGTATCGAACGATCCCGTGGCTGGGAGGGCTGTTGCCTGCCGAATGACTGATTCTCGCGTCTCGATCCGTTATCCTGTCACTGCATGTTTCGATCACGAGTTCTTACGGGAAGTTTGATATCTGTGGAAAACGGTGCGGTTGTTAATGTCTCTCGTGGTCCTGTGGGGCACTGGCTCCTGGGGTCGCTCCCGGAGTTACGCGCGGGGATGCTGGAGTTTTTCGAACGCTGCCGCGCCGAGTACGGAACGTTGGTTTCGTTTCGGCTCGGGCATCGACGGATTCATCTCTTGAGCGAACCGGAGTTGATCGAGCAGGTGCTGGTGACGCAGAATCGGTCGTTCAAGAAACATTACGCGTTCGACTTTCTGAAACCGCTCCTGGGGAATGGATTGCTGACGAGCGAGGGGGAGTTCTGGCTCAAACAGCGGAGGCTGATGCAGCCCGCGTTCTCTCGAAAACTGCAGGATCGGTTCCTGGAGATTGTCCGCGAAAGAACCAACAAGCTGATGGACGACTGGTCGCATCGTCCCCGGTTCGAACTGCATCAGGAAATGTCGAACCTGACGGTTGAGATTGCCGCCGAGGCGTTTCTGGGAGTCGAACTGCAAGACGATCTGGAAGCGATCGGGCGGTCGATGGAAATTCTGCATCAGGATTTCGAACGACGCTTTCGCTCGCTCATTCCCGTTCCGATCTGGATCCCGACAAGAAATAATCGGGTCTTTCAAAAGTCGGCCAGAACGATAATCGAGATCGTCGATCGGCTGGTCGAAACGCGCCGGCGGAACGACAGCCAGGGAGCCGATGCCTTGTCGTTGCTGCTGCAATGCCGCGACGAATCGGGGGCGAGCATGTCGGCGCGGCAGGTCCGTGATGAAGTGATAACGTTGCTCCTGGCAGGACACGATACCACTGCCAACGCATTGAGTTGGGCATTTGTGCTGTTGTCGAGACATCCTGAAGCGGCGGACAAACTGGCAGCGGAAGGCTCTGAATCAACTGAATTTGCGGGTCAGGTGCTGCGGGAAGCGATGCGGCTTTACCCGCCGGCGTTTGTGTTCGGGCGGCAGTGCATTCGCGCCTGCGAACTCGGCGGCGTACCGATTCGCTCGGGGGA
>DATKCB010000153.1:0-8392 GCA_035513495.1 Planctomycetaceae bacterium
GGTCGTCAGGCTGAAGATGAATTTGATGTCCTCCTTGAGGCGATTCGATCCGGCGTGCATGATCGTGATCGAGGGAGCCTCGTCAGCCTGCAGAGCGGGGGCGGGGGCGATGCCGAACAGACAGAGCAAGGCGGCCGCATAAATTCGAAGGGATGTTTTCATCCGGAAATTCCTTTTTCTTTCCACCTGCTTCGAGGCGGCTCTGGGTTGTTCATCAAGGTCCGATCGATTGTCCGTCGCAGCGGCGAAAACAGGCCGGAGCGTCCGAACGTGCGGTCGCGATTCTAGAATTGACTCTAACTTAAGTGAAGACCGAAATAAACAGTATCACTCTCTGGAGCGAATTACGCCGCAAATTATTTCGGCGGCTGGAACAAGGAGATTTCTCACTCGTCCGATCATTTGTACAGATTTTTATAGACAACGAATCGGGTTGGTAAGAAGCTCCATACGGATGGGCACGGATATTTTTTCTCAGGGTGGGTGAGTTTTCGAAGCCGCGAGAAGCGCTCGAACGATTCTGTGACGCTTCCAATTGAAAAATTTGACTCCGTGAAATCCGTGGTTCTCATCAGTTTCACAGCGATCGCTGATGGGAGGGATTTTAAATTCTCTCGCAGAGGCGCAGGGACGCAGAGGAGAACGGCCATGAACCGTCAGCCTTTTCCTCTGCGACTCTGCGCCTCAGCGCGAGATGAGATTTTCCAGTTCCTCAGAAGGCAGAGCGACTAATCAAGCTCCCGGTCAGTCATCGCTTGAATGAAGGATAATCTTGGGAATTCTGCTGAATTTTCACACGTACCAGTCGCGAAATGTTGCGCGCTGCCTGCGAACCTCCCGGCTCCTGCATCCGGGAGGGTGTAGTCAAATTGATGACAGATTTTCAAAGAACAGGGGGTATTTTGTTTCACGTTCGGCCGAAGTTGACAAATTTCAGGATGTCAAGTTGTCAAGTTGTCAACTTCAGAAAACCTCGGCGAAAACACGCAAAAATGACCAATTGTGAAGACCGCGCGCCATCAAATTGATGACACTTTGCATCGCAAAGCTTGTTTCACATTCCCGAGGGGGCTGGATGTTGTCAATTTGATACACCTCCGGAGAGGGGTATAAAGTAAAAGAGTAGAAGGATTTGCGAGGAAGTAGGATGCAGGAAGCAGGAGGTCGCCTCTGAACGTATTCCCTTTGAGCACCGAACATTCCACCACCTTCCACCCCGTCATTTGTCATTGGGATTTTGACATTTGACATTCCTGATCTCCCGGCTTTCAGCTTTCAATCGCCTCTCTACCTATACCCGACTTTGTTGCGCAACACCCGCATCCGGTGCAAAGGGCGTTGTGCGCCTTCAATTCTCGGTCACGCCGAATCGCATTGCCCGACAGCGCTGCGATGAACTAAGATACGCCCGGGAGCGTCGTCCGCGTCAGTCGCGACGAACTCCCAACCGAACCGCTGCGAGCATTCACGGAGGAATCTGTCCTCCTCAGCCCCCCATCATCTCCCACCATGACATCTCGCCTCTCTCGACGAATCGCATTGACGATCGCGACTTTCTGCTCCTTCGGGCCAACTTCGACTCGCGCACAGGAGACGGCCGCCGGTTTCAATTCGCTCGTCGCTCCCGAGGGATTTGTGGTCACTCAATATGCCGACGACGATCTCGCGCACGATATCTATTCGATGACCGTCGATTCGCAAGGCCGGGTCGTGGTTGCGGGAGCGGGTTATGTCCGGATTCTGCTGGATGTCGACGGCGACGGAACCGCCGACGAGTTCCGTCAATTCGCCGACGAACCCAAAAACGGTGCGATGGGGATGTTCTTTCACGGACCCGACCTGATCTGCACGGGTGACGCCGGACTGCTCCGATTTCGGGATCGGGACGGAAACGACCGCGCCGATGGAGAACCAGACGTGTTCCTCAAAATGAAAACCGGGGGAGAGCACGATGCGCACGCGATCCGGCGAGGTCCCGACGGCTGGTGGTATGTCATCGCGGGGAACGGGGCCGAGATCACATCATCCTATGCGACGCTGCCGACCTCTCCGGTCAAGGATCCTCACGCAGGAACGTTGATGCGTCTGAAACCCGATCTGACTGGCGGAGAACTGCTGGCCGAAGGATTGCGGAACGCCTACGACTTCGATTTTAACGTCCTCGGCGACGTGTTCACTTACGACAGTGACGGGGAACGCGACATCAGCCTGCCGTGGTATCGGCCGACGCGCGTGTTTCATCTGCTCCCGGCTGCCGATTGCGGCTGGATCACGCGAAGCTGGAAGCGAAACGACACCGATCTCGATATGCCCCCCGTGCTGGGAGCCTTCGGACGCGGTTCGCCGACCGGAGTCGCGTGTTACCGGCATACCGCGTTTCCCGAGACGTATCGCGGAGCGCTGTTCGTACTCGACTGGACCTTCGGCCGGGTCATGGCATTGCCAATGACGGCCGATGGCAGCGTCTGGAAGTCGGAACCGATCGAGTTTCTGACGGCGCGGGGTCAATTCGGATTCGCTCCGACCGATGTCGCGGTCGGTCCGGACGGCAGTCTGTACGTTTCCGTCGGAGGACGCGGAACAAGAGGCTCGGTCTTCAAGGTGACCTGGCAGGGGAAACCGGATTCGAGTTGGGCGGAAAGCGTCCCGGCTTCGGACGAGGAACAAGTCGCGTGGTGCCTCAACGCACCGCAACCGCTCGACAGTTGGTCTCGTGCGAGGTGGATGCCGGTTGCCGAACGACTCGGTGCGGGAAAATTCCGGTTCGCCTCGCTCGATTCGCAGTTACCCGAAGGCTCGCGATTACGCGCCATCGAAATTCTGGTGGAACAGTTCGGAGGTCTCGATCTTTCGACCGCCAAAACGCTCAAAAACGATGCCTCCGCGAGCGTGCGAGCCAGAACCGCCTGGGCGCTCGGACGGCATCTCGACTCTGCCGAGGAACTGAAGCTGATCGGCGAATTCGCCGATGATTCGTCTCCACTGGTCGCACGGTTCGCGCTCGAAGCGATCCTGACCGCTCCTCCCGAACTCGATCTGGTCGAGCTGCTCCCCGTCATCGCCCGGCAGTTAAATTCGAGAGATCGTTTCGTGCGTCAGTCGGCGTCGCGACTGGTGCAGCGTTTGTGGCCCGATCACGTCGCCTCGCTGCGGGAATTGACCAAAGACATGCCGGCCCGCGCGGCGATTGCGCGCGAACTGGGAATCGTCTGGAATCGCAAACAACCGTCGCGGGGCGGAGTCGAAATCGGGATCGCCATTCTGGAAGGAAACTTTTCCTCCGAACTCAAACGGGACGCGACCCGGCTCGTCGCCTTGTCGCTGGGAGACGTCGGGCCGTTCCCCGAACGCGCACCCGTCTACGACGGATACGCTTCTCAGTTCGATCTCAAAGCGATCGAACGAACGCTCGACTCTTACCGGATTCGTCTGACGGATGTCTATCCCACGGGAGACAAGCCGGTCGATCTCGAACTGCTGCGGCTGCTCTCGATGCTCGAACCATACAATCCCGATCTGCTCGATCAGATTCTCGCCGGGATCGATGACAAATCGCATCCGACCGAGGATATCCATCGCCTGATCGTCGCCTCCCGGATTCCGGTCGAACGGAATTATCAGCAGACCGAAAAGATCGCCCGGACGCTGGTCGAAATCGATCATAAAATCGAATCCCTCGATCTGAAACAGGACAGCAACTGGGACGATCGAATGACCGAGTTGTTCAAGGGACTGATGAAACAGGATCCCGTGCTGGCCGACATCATCGTGATTCAGGACGGATTCGGACTGCCGGGTCACGTCATGTTTTTGAGCGATATCCGCGCGGCGGAATCGCTCCCCAAGGCCATCGCAGGGTTCGTCCGCCAGATCGGAACACGCCAGAACTATCGCTGGTCGAACGACGTTGTGTTCGTGCTGGGAGAGTCAACTGATCCCGAACTGAGGCAACTGATTCGCGATCAGTACGAGAACTTCAGCGTGCGGAGCGCCGTGCTGTCGGTTCTGAGCGACGATCCTCAGCCCGCAGATCGTGCCTGGTACGTCGAAGGCCTCTCGGCTCCCTTGACGGCCGGCGTGAAAGCTTCGGTCAATGCTCTCGAGAAGCTCGGCCCCTCCGACGATCCCGGCGAACTGTTCGAACTGCTCTCGGCGGCGCGGCGATTATCGGGCAATACCGAAGAATATCAGTTGCGCGAGAAGCTGATCGGGATGCTCAAGGCCGCGACGGGGAAAGACTTCGGTTTTGTCTTCGGAACGGAAGGACACCAGCCGCAGCCAGAGCCGCTGGCGCTCTGGACCCGGGAACTCGAAACCCGCTACCCCGATGAAGCGAACAGACGCCTGGGATCTCTGGCTGACGAACTCGCGAACTTGAGACAGTTGCTCGACGCGCCCGGAGTTGAAGGGGACGCCGAACGGGGAAGTATTGCGTTCGTAAAACGGTCGTGCGCGCGATGTCACGGAGGAAGCCGCGCCGTCGGCCCCGATCTCGCGGGAGTCACGACGCGGTTCTCGCGACAGGATCTGCTGACGTCCATCGCGAATCCGAATCAGGACGTTTCCACGCGTTATCAGACGTCGCTCATCACGACCGTGCAAGGGAAGGTTTACAGCGGGATCATCGTCTACGAATCGGTGGACGGTCTGATTCTGCGCGATGGAGAGGGAAAAACCTATCGCATCGAAGCGTCCGAAATCGAGAACCACCGCAAACTCGCCAACTCCCTCATGCCGCAGGGATTACTCAAAGAGACCAACCCCCAGGAACTGGCGGATCTGTTCGCGTATCTGGCTTCGCTCAAGAAGTGATTCAGGCCGGGCGAACGGCGTTCGACCTCCAACATCAGTTCGACACCTTGATTCCTTCGATGAAACTGACTTCCGAGGCCGTTGGCACCACTTGCGTCAGTTCGAATCCGTTTGTCTGTAACAGATGTCGATACTCCTTCTCCGTGCGTTCCTGACCGCCGGGGATCAGCAGCATCGTCAGATCGAGCAGCTTGCCGAAGAACGGTTCGTCGCCGTCGGTAATCACGCTTTCCGCGATCAACAGTTTCCCCTCGGGACCGAGTACCTGATGCACGTTTCCCAGGATCGTTCCGCATTGCTCGTCGTTCCAGTCGTGGATGATGTGCCGCATCAGATACGCGTCGGCTCCGGCGGGGATCGATTCGAAAAAGTTGCCGGGGATGAGTTGAGTCCGATCCGACATTCCCGCCCGCTCGATGTTCGCGCGAGTTCGTTCGATGACTCCCGGAAGATCGTAGAGTATTCCCTTGACACCGGGATGTTCGCGTAGAATTTCAATCAGCAGGCTTCCGTTTCCTCCACCGATATCGGCGAGCGTTTTGAACTGAGCAAAGTTATAGGCTTTCGCCATCGGCCCGGATTCCCGGCCGTGTACGCTGGTCATGGCCGCGTCGAAAATTCTGGCCTGTTCGGGATGCTGACCGAGATATTCGAAGATCGGCTGTCCGTACAGATGATCGAACGCCTTCTTGCCAGTCCGGACGCTGTAAAGCAACTCGCCCCAGCAGCGGTAATGCTCTTCTCCCATCATGATCGCCAGCGCTTTTTGCGAACCGGGTACGCCACCTTGAAGCGATTCTGCCAGCGGGGTGAGGTGATACTCGCCGGTTTCAGCGATCCGGAACACTCCGATAGTCGACGAGGCGCGCAGCAGCCGCGACATCGCTTGAGGGTGAGTGCCGGTTTCACGCGCCAGTTGATCGGAGGTACGGGGACTTTCGGCGATGCGATCTGCCAGATCGAGTTTCGCCACCACGTAGACGATCTGGGAAATCCAGGCTCCCGTGATCATCTGCGACATAAGAACGGATTCGGGTACGGTCATTACTTCTCGACAGAAAACTTATGGACAGTGACGTGTTTGTAAACATGGCCGGGTTCGAGCAGCGCGGACGGGAAGTCTGGTTGATTGGGGGTGTCGGGGAAGACCTGGGTTTCGAGACAGAATCCCTCGTGAATGGTGAAGCCTCCGTTGGAGTCTGAGCCGTCCAGAAAGTTGCCCGAATAGAACTGCACGCCGGGTTGATCGGAAGTGATTTCCATCACGCGGCCGGTCTCGGGATCTTTCACCTTCGCGACGGGGCGTATCATTCCGGCTTTTCCGTTGATGACGTAACAATGGTCGTAGCCGCCCTCGACCTGTTCGATGCGTTCGCCGATGGTGTGTGTTTTCGTGAAGTCCATCGGTGTTTCGGCGACGTCGGCGAGCTCTCCCGTGGGGATCAGCGTTGAGTCGACCGGCAGGTACTTGTCGCAATGCAGCAGCAGTTCGTGATCGAGAATCTGTCCCGAGTCGGCTCCGCCGAGATTCCAGTAGCAGTGGTTCGTGATGTTGACGACGGTCTTTTTGTCGGTCGTGGCGTTGTATTCGATCCGCAATTCGTTGTCGGCGGTCAGAATATATTTGACTTCCACTTCGAGGGTCCCGGGGTAACCTTCCTCTCCGTCGGGACTTTTATAGCGAAATGCCACACCCGTTTCGCTGGAAGTCGCCGGGAGCGGTTCAGCATCCCACACGACCTTGTCGAATCCTTTGATCCCTCCGTGCAGCGAGTTCGGTTCGTTGTTGATGGCGAGGGAATATTCTTCTCCGTCGATCGAGAACTTTCCTTTGGCGATGCGGTTGGCGTACCGTCCGACGATCGCACCAAAGTAGGGAGCGCTCTCGAGCCATCGTTCGAGGTTCGGCTGCGTCAGCGTGATGTTTTCTGCTTTTCCGTCCTTGTCGGGGACGTTGACCGCCGTCACGATCGCTCCGTAGTTGATGACGGACACGCTCATCCCCTTGCCGTTGGTCATGTGATATTGCGTGATCTCGCGACCGTCGGGCATCTTTCCGTAAGGCTCAGCTTGTACGTTCATCGATGTTTCCTCATTGTTTTCGGGTACCGCGTTCTGGTTCTGCGGAGTGCCGCTGCCCGGCGGTTCGGTCGGAGTCTGGTTGGAATCGCAGCCGGTTCCGGCGAGCAGCAGGACGAGTGCGAAAACGCTGAAGGAGTGCTTCCAGGAGATCATCGGTCGTGTCCTCTCTGCGAGTCGGGTTGAAAAGTGTGAAATCGGACGAAAAGTCGATGGGTCGAAAGTGTCAGAGTGAAAGGTGAACAGTCACATTGAACCGGTTCAAAGGGTTCCGACGCTCGATCGATATCCGCCATCTTGGCGAGAGGGCCGCTCAAGTTCAAGCGGCGAATCGCGCCGACCGCTTCCGGCGAACGTTTTTTTCGGAGCGTGTCAAACCAGTCGGGCGCTCGCGGAAGACTCCCGCGAAAAAAAGCTTTCCTCCGCAGTTCCGCGTGGACGGTCAATACTTCGAATCGATATAGTGAAGTGACCGAAGTGCAGTTCGGCGGCGATTCCCTTTTCACCTCACAAGGCGCGAGACTGTCGCGAGTCAGTTCTATCCCGTCATGCAACGTTTTCAAAAAATACTGGTCGGCGTAGACCTCTCTGCGGGAGACCGTCTGGCGACCGACGACTTGAGCGAATCGACGCAGGAAGCGATCGAAGCGTCCCTCCGAGTCGCCGAGAAGTTCAACAGCAAACTGACCTTCTTTGCGGGCATCGATATCAGCGCGCAGACCGAAGAACTGATGGAGGCCGACTGCGATCATCTGACGCGTTCCGTCGACGACGACGTCCAGGAAGTCCTCTCACACATCAAAGCCCGCGCCGACGAACGCGGGATCGACTCGGAAGTCGGTTTCGCGCACGGATCGGGTTGGGAAACGATCATTCAAAAAGTGGTCCACGACGGGCACGATCTCGTGATGATCGGAACGAAAACACATTCCCTGTTCAGCCGGATGCTGTTCGGATCGACCGGGATGAAACTGCTGCGAAGCTGCCCGTGTCCCGTCTGGGTCACCAAACCCGGAATGCGGGACCGAGAGATCGGGAATGTGCTCGTGGCGGACGACCTCGGGGAAGTCGGCTATGAATGTCTGCGAGTCGCAATTCGCGGTGGACGGGAATTTGACGTTCGCACGCACGTCCTGCACGTGGTCGAAGATCAATCCGGAAGCTGGTTCGGCGGAAAATCCGATTCCAACGAACACAAACTGAAACTCGAAATGGACATGGTCCAGGCCGAACGGCTGCTCGAAGAACGACTGAGCGGACTCGATCACCGTACCCTCGAGCACGGCGTTCAGATCTTCGTCAAAAGCGGAAAAGCCGATCAGGAAATCGTCAAGATGATCGCGGAGCACGAGATCGACCTCTTGATCATGGGAATGCACGGACGATGGGGATTGGGTCCGATGCTCCTCGGAAGTACCGCCGAACGGCTGCTCCCTCAGATCAGTTGCTCGTTGCTCGCGGTCAAATCGAAACAGTTTGTCAGTCAGATCCATCCGTAAGA
>DATKCB010000154.1:0-3493 GCA_035513495.1 Planctomycetaceae bacterium
TCAGTTGACTGCGTTGTTAGCCGTCGCGACATTTGCACTTTATACTCTGGTTTACACCCCGCTGAAGCGAAAGACCTCCTTCTGCACGGCGATCGGTGCGATTCCCGGCGCGTTACCTCCCGTGCTGGGTTGGACTGCCGCAGGCGGGCAACTCGACGGAGGTGCGTTCGCTTTGTTCTGCCTGCTGTATTTGTGGCAATTCCCTCACTTTCTGGCGATTGCCTGGCTTTACCGCGAGGATTACTCTCGCGCGGGCCTCAAGATGCTGCCGAGCATCGTCCAATCGCGTAAAACGCTCCACGTCACCGGATACCTGGCGGCTGGTTATGCTGCGGCGCTCATTCCCGCGAGCCTGCTCGTTCGCGAATGGGGTCTGGCAGGATCGCGTTATGCGATTGCTGCGGTCTGTCTGGGAATCGGATATTTCCTGATGAGCCTGGCGTTCGCGCGATATGAGTCGCGCGAATCGGCGCGTCGTCTGTTGTATTACTCGCTGGTTTACCTGCCGTTGTTACTGATCGTTCTGACGTGGGATCACTGGTCTCTGTTACGTTAGAGTAGGAAATCGAGTCAAGGAATTATGTCGCATCATCCTCCACAACCCGGTTCCAATCTGAAAATGGGATTGCCGATTCCGAACTCCAAGCTCGGGCTTTGGCTGTTTCTCGGAACCGAAATCATGTTCTTCACGGCCTTCATCGGTTCGTACATCGTGCTGCGGATCGGCTCGAAGGGCTGGCCGATTTCCCCCGAGGTGACTCACATCAACGTCCTCCTGGGCGGGATCAATACCTTCGTCCTGATTCTTTCCAGCTATTTCGTCGTTGTGGCGCATGAGGCGATGGCCAAAAAGAATTTTGAAAGAGCTCGGATGTACCTGATCGGCACATTCGCTTTGGGTCTGGTCTTCATGGGAATCAAATCCGTCGAATACTTTGGAAAGTACCAACACGACATTCTCCCGGGACACGTCGCCGAGAACGATTCGCAGGCAGCCAACAAAGCCGTCAACGAGTTCGATCTCGCGGTTGAGAAAACCGGGTACAACGATCTGAAACTCGAAATCGCGGCGCTGGAACTCGAAGTCGCCCAGGCCGAGGAAGGCAAGAAAGCCGCGCTGGAAGAACAACTCTCCGCGAGCAAAGCCGCGTTCGCCGAACTGGGGCCGTTCGCCGATGCGGTCAAGTCGCTCAAGGATCAGGTTTACGCGGAAACAATCGATTTCGCGGCGATGTCGAAGCGCGTCGAGGAACTGAAAGCGGAATTCCCCGAAAAAGCGGCGGGTGTTCACGAACCGCACGTGATTCTGTACGGCAACATCTTCGCGTCGATCTACTTCCTGATGACCGGGTTTCACGCGATTCACGTGATCGTCGGATTGATCCTGTTCGCGGCGGTCCTGAAGCAAGGCTCGAATCTGGACGAGAAGTGGACCGACTGGGTGGAGAATAGCGGGTTGTACTGGCACTTCGTTGACCTTGTGTGGATCTTCCTGTTTCCTCTGCTGTATATCGTTTGAGCGTGTGCTGTTTCGGATCGAGAGATTTTGAGCTGGCTGCAAACCTAAGGAATGAATTCAATGGCTTACCGCGACACCGGACACGGCGAACACGCCCATCACGATGTGAAATACATCGCGGTGTTTATCGCTCTTTGTATTTTAACCGGAATCTCTGTCTTGGCGGATGTTGTCGAGGGATTGCCGTACGCCATCAAAGTGGTACTCGTGCTCTCTATCTCGACCGCGAAGGCGCTGTGCGTGATGCTGTTCTTCATGCACCTCAAGTTTGAGGGAGCGTGGAAATACATTCTGCTGGCACCCACGACGATTCTCGCGATCGGGCTTCCCATCGCGCTGATGCCCGACGTGGCCACCCGCTACTATATCTCTGCGGTCCCTCAGGATGTCGATTACGAGGAAGCGATGGCTCATCATCCTGACTCGCACGGCAGCGCCAACGAGCACGACACCGAGCATCCGGAAGGTCAACCGGGAGAGGCTCACGCACCGCATGCAGGAGAGTCGGGGAATGCGGACACACCGCCCACTCCCGAAGCCAAGGAATGACGTTGCCGTCCGCGATCTCAGTCGAGAATCTCTCTCATCGATACGGAGATCGGGTTGCGTTGAACGATGTCTCGCTGAGCGTCGCGGCGGGCGAGATCTTCGGTCTGCTCGGACCGAACGGATCGGGGAAAACGACGCTGTTCCGGGTACTCTGTACGCTGCTTCCGATCCAACAGGGACGCGCGTCTCTGGCCGGATTCGATCTGTCCTCCTCTGCGGCACAGGTTCGGCTTGCGATCGGGATTACCTTTCAATCTCCCAGTCTCGACGATCGGCTGACGGTGTACGAAAACCTGAAGCATCAGTCGCGGCTGTACGGACTCCCCACCGCTTCGATCCGTTCTCGCATCGCGGAACTGCTCGAACGGGTCGGCATGTCAGATCGTTCGAACGAGATCGTCTCGAACCTCTCGGGTGGCATGAAACGCCGCGTCGAAATTGCCAAGGGGTTGTTGCACTCCCCGGCTCTGCTGTTGCTCGACGAGCCGAGTACGGGTCTCGATCCCGGCGCGCGGCACGATCTGTGGAAGTATCTCCGCAACCTGCGGGAACAGCAGAACGTGACGATTCTTGTCACCACGCACCTGATGGACGAAGCGGAATTGTGCGATCGACTGGCCATCCTCAATCGCGGACAGGTCGTCGCGCTCGACACACCCGATGCGTTGCGTTCCGCACTGGGAGGCGACTGCATCACCATTGCTGGAACCGATCCGAAATCGCTCAGCGAGAAAATCGAGCAGCGGTTTGCGCTCGAAGTTCGACAGGTGGGCGACTCGTTGCGGATCGAACGAACTCGGGGACACGAACTGATTCGCGATCTGATGGAGGCGTTTCCGGAAGAGATCGAATCGATCTCGCTCGGGAAACCGACGCTGGAGGATGTCTTCATCCATCAGACGGGACACCGTTTCTGGGAGGAGGAGCGAGCGTGAATTCTCCAACGCCCCCAATCAGTCAGACGAGTCAGACGTCCGGAATGGCGTGGCCCGTCTGGACGCTCACGCAGCGGGAAATCCTACGGTTTCTCCGGCAGCGGACTCGCGTGGTCGGAGCGCTCGGCCAGCCGATCATTTTCTGGATTCTGTTCGGGGCGGGGTTGTACGGATCGTTTCAGCCTCCCCAGTGGGCGTCGCCGGACATGACGTACCAGGAGTATTTTTTCCCCGGTGTCGCGGTCATGATTCTGCTGTTCACAGCCATTTTTTCAACCATCTCGATTATCGAGGACCGTCGCGAGGGATTTCTGCAGGGAGTGCTCGTTTCTCCGGTTCCCCGACTGGCAATCGTGCTGGGGAAACTGTGCGGCGGAACTGTCCTGGCGGTCGGACAGGCGATTTTATTCCTGATTTTCGGGCTTTCTCTGCATCTTTTGGGGCTGGCACCCCAAATTCGGCTCGGTCTCGGTATGACAGAATGGATTTA
>DATKCB010000155.1:0-14409 GCA_035513495.1 Planctomycetaceae bacterium
AGGAGAAACGTGAAGTGCTGGAGTATCTGAAGACGCTGTGAAAATTTACGGAGTGACCGAGGCCTGTTGGGCTTCTGCGACTTTGGGCCTGAGTAACGCTCTCACCGCTTCCACTTCCTTCTTCAGAGCGTCGAGCACCTGTACTGACTTGCCAGTCTCGCCATGTGCGGCAGTAAATTTTTCCTGGACCGGTTTGACGGCTTCGGTTTTTGCGGTCACGACCGCGTTGGCCGCGACGAGCGCTGCCTGGGCCGCTTCGAGTTGTTTGGTGACTTCGGCGAGTTTCGTCGTCTGGGCGGTGACTTCGGCCTGTTTCGCTTCCGCCTGTTTTTTCAGTTCGGCGTTTTCCGCCGTTCGTTTGTCGAACAACTGTTTGAGTGCGGCGGCCGCGGCAGCGAGTTCCTTGTCGTCCTTGAGTTGGGCGGCGGCCTCATCGGCTTTTTTGACGGTCTCGGCGAGCATCGGCAGACCCTTGTCGAGCTTGGCCGTTTCTCCCTGCAGTCCGGCCAGTTGAGCGGTGTACTGGTCGAGCGTCGTCTTTTCGGTGGTCATCACAGCCGTGACCTGTTTGACGTTCGCGTCTGCAGTTTGTGCTGTTTGTTGAGCCGCGGCGAGTTCGGCTGTGGCGGCATCGAGCAATTGCTTGGCTGCCGCTTCGAGACCTTTCTTTTCTGCAACGACGGTTTCCTGGGTACCGAGTTGAGTCAACTTCTGGCTCAGTGTCAGTTCGGTCTGCCAGTGGACAAGGTCCGCCTGGAAGTTATCGAGAACCTGTTTTGATGCGGCGACCTGGGCTTGCGCTGCTTTGGCCATTTCTTCGGCGGGCGGGAGGGCTGCTGTTGCGACTTCCTGCGTTTTGACAGCGTTCTGATAATTCGCAGTGGCCGTGACAAGAGCCTGATCGGCGGTTGTCTTGTCGGTCGCAGCCTTTGTTAACGCAGCCGTTTTTTCGTCGAGAAGTTTCTGCTGCGCGGCGAGCAGTTGGGTCTTTTGATCGAACTGTGCTTTGACCTGGGCGGCGACAGCCGCGAGCTCCTTGTCTTCCGGGAGTTTTGCGGAGGAGGCCGCGGATTGTTCCGTAGCTGTCTTCAGCCCTGCGACGACGGGAGTCAGAGTTGCGACCTGGGCGGCAGCGGCGTCTTTCTCTTTCGTCAGTTGATCGATCTGCGCTTTGAGTGTGTTGACGAGCGTCGTTGCTTCTTCATTGGTTTTTTGGGTACTCGCGACGAGGGCGGTGGCAGTCGTCAGATCGACCTTGGCTTTTTCCCAGGCTGCGACGATCGGTTTAGCCGCTTCTGTCTTGACGGTCAGATCGGCCGTTTGAGTTTTTACCTGCTCTTGCAGCGTTGCGATTCGTTCCTCGATTTTGGGAGGATTCGGCGTAAGAGTCCCCTGCTCCGCGCCGTCGGCTGCGGCAAAGACTTTGATCAGCCCCGAGTAATCGCCGGAGATGACGCGATTCGATTCGTCGTCATAGGAGACTGCCGTTGCGATGTCCGGAAATGCCGTGAACGCTTTCTGCTGGGCGCCGTTCTGATCCCACAATTTCGCGGTCTTGTCGCGACCGCAGGAGACGATTCCTCCCTCGCGGGTAAATTCGAGCGACGTGGAACCTCCACCGTGAGCAGCCCAGTTCTTGACGCGGCCTCCGTTGTTCATCTCCCACAATGAGACGGTCCCATCTTCGCTGCACGATGCGAGAATGTTCGAGTCGGAACGCCAGGAAATTCCAGTGACGGCTTGACCATGTCCTGCCAGTGCGAGGTAATCGCGTCCGGTAAAAGCTTCCCAGACGTGCATGCCACCGTTACGGTCTCCGGTGGCGAGCAGTACGCTGTCGGGGCTGAATTCGAGGCAATAAATCCAATCGGTATGCTTTTTGATTTCGTGCAGCAACTCGCCGGTGGCGGTCGAAAACACCCGCACGACTTTCGACGGACCGCCGAGAGCGATCAAGGTCTGATCGGCGCTGATGTCCGCTGCGAGCACGGCATCGAGTTCGTCACCCACGGAAAGCACACGTTCGCCCGTTTCGACGTTGAACACGACGACTTTTCCTTGCGCGGCAGAGTGGCCTCCTCCCGCGAGCAGGAGCTTTCCGTTACGGCTGAACTTGAGCACGAACGGATCCCGTTCGGGAAACGGCAGCACGCCGACCAGTTCGAGGGTCTGAGTGTTGTACAACACGATCTGGTCCTGTCCGGCAACGGCTGTGAGCGGAGCCCACGGACTGGTCGCAATCGCTGTGACCGCCGTCACGCTGCCGGTGCGTGTGACCGGCTGACGATCGATCAGGTTCGGCATGGGAGGGGGACCTTCGGGGCGACCGCTCGGCGCGTCTTTCAGCGACAGATCGAGCTTCGGTTTATCCGACATTTTCGCTTTGCTGGACGATGTTTCCAGCAGTCCGCCGTTGATCCATTTTTTGATCGTTTCGATTTGTTCGGCGGGGATTTTGTCCGATTTGGGCGGCATGAACGGTTCGGATTCATGCGTGATCAACAGATACAGATAGCTCAAGTCCGCATCGCCCGGTTCGACGACGTTCCCCGAAGCGCCTCCCTGCATCATGTTGATATAGCTGGTGAGGTCGAGCCCGGCAGTTTTCTTGTCCGGGTTGTGGCACGACGCGCAGTGAGCGCGGAAGATCGGTTTGACGTGATCCTCGAACGTCACTTTTTCTTGTGCGGACAGCGAACTGACGGAGCCCGCGACAAACGCGAGAACCGTCATACCAATCGTGCGGGGAAATTGTCGCATCTACTCATCTCCTGCATCCCAGAGGGATTAGGTGAACCTGCTTGTCTGAAACACTGTTCTGAATATCGGCCTGCGGGCGGCAATCCAGAGAAGTTATCGAAGGTTTGATGTTTGTGGCAGCCGTTCGGATCGTATCGATCATTCGGGAACTGCCGCCGAAGTATGATTCCGGGAGTATCAGTGGTTAAACAGAAACTCGCGTGAGTTTAATAGTGCCCAGAAGATATCTTCGAGGACCTGCTGCTGGTTTTCTTCCTTGAGCAGGATCTCGTTGAGGTTGGTTCTCTCCGCTTCGGTTGGTCTGCGGCACAGGCAGCGGATGTAGAGTTCGTCGAGTACATCCTGAGGCAGTTTGCCGGCATCCAGATTCTTTTTGACGATCCCGCCCTGTGTGATTTTGGCGTTGACCGTATCTCCGTTGAGCAGATGCAGCGCCTGCGACAGGTTGGGCTCCATTTTCACTTCGCAAGAACAAACCGTTTCGCGCGAAGCCCTGCCGAAGGTGGTCAGGAAGTAGCTGCTCGTCGAGCCGTCGGAAATCTGAACGGCTCTGGCTCCCAGCGGAAGCCCTTGGAACTTGTCCTTGGTGTCGGTCACCTGGCTGATCGAATCGAGCAGGAACTCGGCTCGATGTCGTCTGAGCAGTGCATGCGAAAAGTTGGTGCTGTCGGCCTCGTTCGTTTCGTTGACTTGCGTCGAAAGCTGATACGTCCGGGACATGCAGATGTCTTTGACCAGTTGCTTGAAGTCGTATTTGTACTCGGTCAGTTTTCCGGCCAGAGCATTCAGCAGCGGTTCGTTGACCGGAGGATTGCTGACCCTGACGTCGTCGACTTCGTCGATGATTCCGCGACCGAAAAAGTGCGCCCATACGATGTTCACGAGGTTGCGTGAGAAATAGGGATTGTCATCCGAGGCGAGCCACATGGCGACGACTTCCCGGCGATCCTTCCCCTTCACGTCGGGCGTTTCTCCACCGAGAAATTTGGGCGTCATCGGGCGATTACCGACCAGATGGTTGACCTCCCCGCCTCCCGAGTTGAAGACGACCAGTTCCCGAATGTCTTGGGCGGGTTTGCGTCCGATTTGCGGAAAGAACGCCGCGAAACTGTAGTAATCATCCATCGTCCAGCGATCGAACGGGTGGTTGTGGCACTGAGCGCATTGAATCCGCATGCCCATGAAAACCTGAGCGACGTTTTCCGCAGTTTTCAGTGTATCGCGTTCGAGTTGATAAAAGTTGGTGGGAGGATTGCTGAACGTTCCGCCGTTGGCCGAAAGCAGTTCCTGGACCATCACGTTGACCGGCGTGTTGCTGGCGACCCGATCTTTCAACCAGTTGTAATACAACAGCATCGCCTTGTAGCTGTTCTGGTTGTCCGAGCGGATTTTCAGCAACTCGGCCCACTTCATGACCCAGACTTCGACGAATTCCTTGCGGCCGAGCAGTTCGTCGATTATCAGTTCGCGCTTGTTGGGAGCCTTTTCTTCCATGAAACGGGTGTATTCCTCGACCGTTGGCATGGTGCCGGTAATGTCGATCGTCACGCGGCGGAGGAACTCCTCGTCGGTGCAGATGTCTGAAGGAATCTGGCGTAATTTTTTGAGTTTTACGTGATTGAGTTGATCGATGTAATTGTGCTCGGCAATTCCTTCAGGCCACGTAAATTCGAGTCCTTTGGGAAGCGTAATGAATCGCGAACCGACCGTATGCGTGCTGAACCGCGCCATGATGAACGATTCGCCGCGAGCTCCGGCAGTCACGATTCCCTCCTGCGCGATCTCGGCGGAGGTTTCGTTGCTCGTCAAAAACAGAGCTTGCGAAGTGACGTCCCGGTCGGTTCCATCGGAATAATATGCCCTCACGCTGAGCCGTTGCGTGGCTCCCGGTCCGTCGAGTACGGCTTCACTCGGATAGAGTTCGATGCGATCGACCCTGGGGACTTCCCCTTGATCGAGTAACGCTCCTTCTTTCAACCAGCGATGAGTGATGTTGTACAATTCGCTGCCGGCAGCAAATTGTTTTCCGCCGGTGTGCGGAACCTGTCCCGCTCCTTTTTCGAGGATCAGAGATCGTTCGGGGATCGCGAGATTGATCCGACGACCGGGAATTTCCCGGGTGATGCGATGATAATCACCGTCGGGATCGAATCCGAACAGCGACAGACGAAAGCCGTCTTTTCCGCGAGCGGCTCCGTGACAGCTACCGTTATTGCAACTCGATTTCATGAAAACCGGCATCACGTCCAGTTTGAAACTGATCGCAGGATCGACAGCGTGATTGGCGACTTTGACGGGGAGTTTCGCAGCGAGACCTTCGTACGAAATAGAAAGTTCCGTTTCGCCGTCGGCGACGGGATAGATCGTATTCCCTTCCTGTTTCACGAGCGCGGCGTTAGCGAAGGCGAAGGCCGCGTTTTCGGTGACGTCTTTGGTGAGTCCGTTCGGGTAGAGCGCCTGCACCAAGATCGATTGACGATCCCGTCCCGAGGACAAGTCGACGTTCTGGGGGAACACTCTCAGTTCCGCCGGTTTGCCTTCCTGGGCCTGAGCGCGAGAGCAAGTGACCAGGAACAGGCTGGACAAAACGGAAACGGCCAAAAGTCGCTGAAAGTTAATCATAATAAGACCTTGAAAATCGTGAGGGCCGGGTCAGACGCGATCATCGAGTCTGGGATACGCCGTCACGTTTATTTGTTCTGGTTTTCCTGTTTCCGCTGTTCTGCTTCCAGCCGTAGTTTTTCCAGTCGCGAGAGTTGTCGAGGAGCGGCTGGTTTCGGTTCTTCGGCTTTTGCAACCGGCATCGGCATCGGAGGGGCATCTTTTGGCGGAGGCAACGGCTTGTCGATCTGCAGTTCCGAACTGCCGATGCGATGCGTGATCGGTTCTCCGTTCTGCATCACCACGACCGAGCAGTAGAGATTTTTGTGCTTACCGACGGGGCTTTCGGGCGCGGTGGAGATATTGAACACCAGCTCTGCCTGATCCTTCGTCAGTTTGAGATCGGGGGATGTCACCAGATGCGGCAAGCCGATCATTTTCACTTCGGCTTCGCCTTCGAATGGAGTCTCGTGCGTGACTTTGGCAATGATGGTGGCCGGTTTTCCCTGTTCGGTCGCGCCGCGGTCGAACGCGAATTTCAGGAATGGTGGAGCAATTTCGAGTGTCGCCATCTGCGAAGAAACGACGACTGTTCCCGAGTCGGTGTCGGACAATCCCAGAGCATAGACCGGCCATTTGCCGATCGCCGCGCCGTTGTTAGTGTTGAGCGGATACATGACTTCATTCTGACCTTCGGGGATTGTCACCGCACTGGTCGTTCCGATCCCCGGAGGACGGAATGGAAACTCGACTCGAATCGGCTTGGTAAATCCTTCTGCTCTTTTCGCGATGATTTTCAGCTCCATCGACCCATCCTGCACGATGGGAACTTTGGGCTGAACGATTTCCAGGGAGTAAGGAGATTCCTCGATGACCGCAAACGCCAGTTGATTGATTTCGCGTCCGTAAAGAGGAGCGTTCTGGTACAAAATCAGATCGGCGAAGTTTCGAAATTCTCCCGGGGCGTTGACGTTTGCGTCCGCCATTTTCGACGTGAACTTCAAGAGCTTGCCGCCGAGCGGAGCATCGGCAGCCGCTTCGAACAGCACAGGCCAGGTGCTCATATTCGCGGGGACGGTCGGGGTCTGCATAGTCATACCCGGCGGGAGTCCTTCTCCGGAAAGAATCACCTCACCTCCCACGTTAACGCGGCCGATCGTCATCTGCGTGGCGACTCGATTTCCGCGGGGGACGTAGATCGTCTGACGTTCCTGACCGTAACGGGTGACGCGCGGAATGCTGAGCTGGACTTTCGGAACAACGGGCGTGAACTCAACCCGGTAGACGAAGTCCGCGCCGCCGCGCTGCAGATGATCGGTGATGCGCAGAATGTACTCCCCGTCGGCGGGGACGCTGAACCGAAAGTAGCTGTCGGGGTTGCCGCGGGCATCGTCGTTTCCGGTAATGCCTGCCCCTGCTCCGTTATACAGATTCATCACGGGATCGAGAGGCGATCTCAGGCTGCGCGCGTGACACTCAACTTCCCAGACTTCCCCTTGCTTGGCAGTGAACCGAAAGCAATCGACATCGCCAGGTTCCTGAATGATCCCGTTAAACGCCAGCGGCAAATCGGCTTTCGTGGCTGTTGCGAATTCGTTGTTTGGTTCAGCTTCGATCGCGTTTCCATGCGGGAACAATCGAAACACGTTAGGAGAAGGAGCGATTCCACCCGCGTCTTCGGCGACGACTCCGAAAGCCGGATCGAGTTCGGCGGGAAGCGCGAGTTTGGATTTCAGTTCCGCTCCGGGAATTCCCAGGTAGGCGACTTCCACCTCTTGCCCGATTTGTCCACCCGCGGGGTAAACGGCGGTCGGTCGCGGGAAAGTTCCGATATGAGCGCGGTAATAACTCGCTCCATTTCCCTGGTACGCACTGTCGCGGATTTCAATGATGTACTGACCGTCTTCCGGAGCAATGACCGACACGAGTGAATCCTGATTCAACAGCGGTGCGTCGTCGGACGCGGCCAGCTCGAATCGCTTCGAATCGAGGATCGCGCAGTAAGGATCGAACAGCGTATTGCCGAGCCGCAACCCTTCAACTTCAACCGAAATCCGCTGTCCTTTAGTTGCATTGACTGCAAAATAATCGACGTCTTCGTTCTGCACGATTCCCTGGACGGTCACGTTGACTGTTTCGATCAACTGCGGTTGTTCGAAGGCGTTATTGGGTTCTTTTTCCTCCAGCGAAGGATAGGGCCCCACCCAGAAGGTGCGGTAGTCGCTGATGCCGCTTTTCGTTCGGACTTGCATCACGTGTTCGCCCAACCGGGCATCAGGAGCAATTTTGATGAGCGCTTTGCAAGCATTTGCGTTGACGGGTTCGAGTTTGAGCGTTTCGAAGCCCTTCTCGTAATAGAATATTTCCGCGGCATCTTCGAGGCGATTGCCGCTGAAGACGACCTCGAGTTCGGTTCCCCGTTGTCCGCCGCGCGGATTGATCAGCGAGAGCCGAGGATCGGCGGCGCTTGAGAAAGACGATACCAGAATGGCGGACATGAAAACCGCCACAGCCAACAGACGCTTCCGCTGGGTCATCTCAGACTCCATCTGAACTAAAGGCCGGGAGTCGTGCGCGACTCCCGGCGATTGGATTGTCATTGACCGGACAAGGGAGGGATGCGGGATCGTCCGGTGGAGGGAAAACTCTTCAAAATCTCCTTACGTTCACGCAAGCAGCTCCTGTCGAACTTTTCCTCCGTCTACAATTTCGATCGGACGGTCCCCGGGAGCCATCAGCTCTTTATCGGCGACGATCCCGAGTTGATTGTAAATGGTTGTGGCCCAGTCCTCCACGGTCAGAGCATCAACTTCGGGTTCACTTCCGGTCGCGTCGGATTTACCGTACACGATTCCCGGCTTGGTTCCACCGCCGGCCAGAATCACGCTGAATACCTTCGGCCAGTGGTCCCGGCCCGAGGTGTTGTTGATTTTGGGAGTACGGCCGAATTCCGAGCAAACGCAAACCAGCGTTGAAGCAAGCAGCGAACGACGATCGAGATCGCGGATCAGGGCGGCGAAGCCCTGATCGAAGGCGGGCATCTGGTTGTTCATCGATGCATGGATGTTGTCGTGCATATCCCAACCGCCGTAAGTCAACGTGATGAAACGCGAACCGGCTTCGACGAGTCGGCGGGCGAGCAGCATGCGGGCACCGGCGGTATTGCGACCGTATTCGTCGCGAATCGCATCCGGTTCGGCATTGATGTTGAATGCCTCGCGTGCTTCCTGCGAACTGACCATTCCGTAGGCACGCTGGTAGAACGTGTCGACCGCATCGATCGAGTCCGCTTTTTCTTTCGAAACAAAGTGATCGTTCACAGCGTCGAGAATATTGCGGCGGCGCGAGAAGCGGTTATCGTCGACTCCACCCGGCAGATTGAGATCGCGAACCGTGAAATTCCCTGAAGCGGGATCGGAACCGACGCTGAACGGAGCATACGAAGAACTCAGATAACCCGTTCCTGCGAACTCGTTCGGCTGGTTCGGAATCGCGACGTAAGGCGGCAACGAGGTTCGCGGTCCGAATTCGTGAGACACCACGCTACCCATACTTGGAAACTGTAATGCCGGACTGGGTCGATAGCCCGTGAACATGTTGTGTGTACCGCGTTCGTGGGCGGCTTCGCCGTGCGTCATCGAACGGCAAACCGCAATCTTGTCGGCAATTTGAGCCGTTTGCACCATGTTTTGATTGAAAAACTCGCCCGGAATCTTGGTCTGGATGTGGCTCATCGGTCCGCGATATTCGATCGGAGCGTACGGCTTCGGATCGAAGGACTCCTGATGGGCCATTCCACCGGGGAGATAGATGAACACGACTGACTTGGCCGGCCCTTCCGTAGTCTCGTAATTCTTGATGTCCGCGTTCGCTTTCAGACGCAGATAATCTGTCAGGCTCAATCCGATTCCGCCGACAAATCCAACATGTAGAAAATCGCGACGCGAGGGGTAAAAGCTCATAAATCATCTCCTGATGAGAATTGTGTTTGAACGATGCGTCTGAATGAACGTTGCTTAACTTGCTTGATTCACCGCAAATTTCCGTTTGTTCCGCTATGAATCATTCAAAATAGGGTGGCAGGGGGCATTAAACGCCAGAGGGAGGGAGGACGCCATGGAGGTCGGGGAACACTGTCAGCCCGTTACATATAAGCAGACACAAATGTAAGTTGAATGTCAAGTGTTTTCTTGAAGTTCATTTTCTTACGGGAACGAGGCTCGCCGGATCTCCTTGAATTTCGGGCGGTAATCACCTTACCTCATTTACCAGTCCTGATCCCGTGTAGTTCGTCACGTTTTTCGTGAACCTCCATTATTGTATCAAAAATTGAGCGTTTCTGTATAAAAATTCATCAAAATAGACTCGTTCGGTTACTGATTTCGAGTGGAACCTTCGTAACTCAAATCTGTTCGAGAGCTTGACTTAAGTCGCCGATGATGTCCCGGATGTCCTCCGTCCCGATCGAGAGGCGCACGAAATCGGGTGTCACGCCCGAACTCGCTTGCTCTGCGAGAGTCAGCTGCTGATGCGTCGTGCTGCTCGGATGGATGATCAGCGATTTGCTGTCCCCGACATTCGCCAGATGAGAGAACAGCTTCACCTTGTTGATCAGTTTGATTCCATTGGCCTTCTGTTCGTCGGGTGTCTTCCCTGCGATGCCGAATCCGAACACCGATCCGCAACCGTCCGGAAGATACTTTTTGCCGAGCGTATACGACGGATGAGATTCCAGACCGGTGTAGTTGACCCACGAGACCTTCGCATGCGATTCGAGGAATTGCGCGACGTGCAGGGCGTTCTGGCTGTGGCGTTCCATTCGCAGATGCAGCGTTTCCAGACCCTGTAGAAACAGAAACGCGTTGAACGGACTCATCGCCGGTCCCATGTCCCGCAATCCCTGCGTTCGCGCCTTGATCGCGTAGACCATCTTCAACGGCGAGAACGCTTCGAAAAACCTCATACCGTGATAACTGGGATCCGGTTCGGTCATTTCTGGGAACTTGCCGTTGTCCCAGGGGAAGCCTCCCTTTTCGACGATCGCGCCGCCGATCGAGGTTCCGTGACCGCCGATGAACTTCGTACAGGAGTGCACGATGATGTCGGCTCCGAACTCGAACGGCCGACACAGCGCCGGTGACGCGAACGTGTTATCGACCATCAGCGGGATGCCTGCTTCGTGCGCGATCGCGGCGATCGCTTCGAAGTCGGGAATGTCGCAGCGGGGATTACCGATCGTCTCGATGAACAGGCACCGCGTCTTGTCGTCAATCGCCTTGCGAAAGTTTTCGGGGTCGCTCTGTTCGACGAATTTGCATTCGATTCCCAGTTTGGGGAGCGTGTAATGAAACAGATTGTACGTCCCTCCGTACAGACTCGACGCCGACACGATATTTTGTCCCACCCGCGCGATGTTCAAAATCGCCAACGTCTCGGCGGCCTGACCCGACGCCACCGCGAGCGCTGCTGATCCCCCTTCAAGCGAGGCGATCCGCTGTTCGAGCACAGAGTTAGTCGGATTCATGATCCGCGAGTAGATGTTCCCGAACTCCTGCAACCCGAATAACCGTGCGGCGTGCTCGGTATCGTCGAAGACGTACGAAGTCGTCTGATAGATCGGGACCGCTCGCGCGTTGGTCGAGGCGTCCGGTTCCTGTCCCGCGTGCAGACAGCGCGTGGCAAACTGATACTCGGGAACGCCCTCGGTCATTGTTGATGATCCTGTTTGTGGGGAATGCGGTGAATGGTCGTGCTGTCGAATCGCTCGAACCCGGATCCTTTAAGTTCTTGAGTTCAATTCGGAAAAATTTTGTGTTTGAAAAAATGGATTGTGCTTGTATCCGGCAGGGATGTCAAATCTTACCTCGCTCGCCGATTCGGTTCTCCAATTCTTGTGAATAACCCGCACAGCCGGTTCTGCTTCGCATGCGAAGGATGTTGATGCGTCACTGGAACGTGTGTGTTGCACTGCTGCTGCGGATTGTAGCGACACTCCGCCGGGGCCTCGACTCACACGAAACGAAAACGCATTTGCCCACGCCCGATTCGCGAGCCAGACTCGGATAGAACTTCGGAGTCAGTGATGACTTCGAAAACCATTTTCGGCCTGAACCGTGACCAGGAGGTGAACGGAGGCTTGTCCTCGGTTGTTCCACTCCTGGAACCGGTGTTCGGTCCCCGTCAGGGCCGAAGTGGGGATGATCATGTCGAACTGTCGTGGGGGACAGTTCCGCCGTGCGTGCGCGGTGGCGCTGACTGTATTGACGTATTGTTCGAGCATCGGATCTGCTCAGGCAGCAGAGACAACGCTCGAGCTGGTGAACTCGAATTCCGCCGTTCAAAGCGGGATTCAACTCGAACTGGGCCGCGAGTGGGTCTCGGCGATCGAGCACTACGAAGCCGCGCTCGATCAGTGGCCCGACAGCGAACCGCTCAAGATCGGACTCCGCCGCGCACGATTTCAGTTTGCGATCCAGCGCCGCTATCACGACCGAAGCTTCGCCAGCAATCTGCTCACGCTCTCCAAATCCGAAGCCCTCGCTCTCTGGAACGATATTTACGGAATGGTCTCCCGGCAATACGTCGAACGGATCCGGCCGACCTCCTTCGTCGCGCACGGAACCGAATCGCTGTATCTCGCGCTCTCCAATCAGGACTTTCTCGATCATCACCGATTGAAGCAGGACAATCCGTCGCTCCGCCAGTTGCGCAGCGAACTTCGCGACAAGTACTGGAACCGCCCGGTCGCCGATACGCGGCAGGCTCTCGGAGTGATCGAAGAGATCGCCGCGCTCTGCCGGCGTCAGGTCGGTCTGAACGAAACGGTCGTCGTGCTGGAGTATGTCTTCGGCGGACCGAACGTCCTCGACGATTACTCGATGGTCCTCTCGCCCGACAAACTCGAAGATCTCTATTCCAATATCGACGGAGAGTTCGTCGGCATCGGAATCGAAATGAAAGCCGTCGAAGGAAAAGGGATGCTTCTCGTCAACGTCCTTCCCGACAGTCCGGCGGAAAAGGGGGGTGCGAAAGGAGGAGACTACATCGTCTCCATCAACGGACAGGACTGCCGCAACATGACGACCGAGGAAGCCGCCGGATTGCTCCGCGGACCCGAAGGGAGCCAGGTGAAACTCGAACTGATGGATCAAGGGGAAATCGTCCGCGGCCCGTACACGCTGGTCCGCAAACCGGTTCACATCAAAAGCATTCCCGTCGCGAAGATGCTCGATTCGCAAAGCGGCGTCGCTTACATCAAGATGACGTCGTTTCAACGGTCTTCCGCTTCCGAACTCGATGCTGCCCTCTCCAAGCTGCACAAGCAGGGAATGCGTTCGCTGATCTGGGACGTCCGCGGGAATCCCGGCGGACTGCTCACGGCGGCAATCGAAGTTCTCGACCGCTTCCTCGACGGCGGTGTGATCGTTTCGACCAAGGGCCGCGATCGCGATCAGGACTGGTCGTATTCGGCTCATCGTTCGAACACCTGGAAAATGCCGCTGGTTCTGCTGGTGGACGGCGACAGCGCCTCCGCCAGCGAAATCGCCGCGGGCGCCCTCAAGGATCACAAGCGGGGCGTCTTGGTGGGACGTCACTCGTATGGAAAATGGTCCGTCCAGACGATCCTCAACGGAACCCACAAAACCGGACTCCGGCTCACCACGGCCAGGTTCTATTCTCCTTCGGGTCGAACCTATTCCGATATCGGCATCGAGCCGAACGTGGTCGTCGATATACCGGAAGAACAACAAACGTTCTATCGCGGCAACAGCAGCCTCAACGAACAGGACGACGTCGACATCGCGAAAGCCGTGGAGATTCTCAAGTCCGGAGAACTCAACGCCCTGCTGACGCAAGGGAATTGAACGAGGGATCAGAGGGCCGGGGATCAGGATGAAGCGCGTTGTGAGATTCAGAGCGATCGTGTTCCGTACGATGGACGTCCTCGTCCGTCGGCACCCGAAAATGTACGATGGGAGTGGGAAAAAGAGGGCAGCCTACTTTTCACCGTCGAGCCCTGCTCCAGTCGTCTCAGTCGATGGAAAAGTTGAATGTCCCCGCTTTCCGCTTTCGACTTTCCGCTTCATCGTCCCTCGCCCAGATATTCATTCTTCGACCCTGAGTAACTATACTCTGGCACAGTGAATTTCACGGACACCGACGAATCGAGGAACGAGCCGTTCGATGCAGCAACTCTCCCCCTTGCGTAGCAACCGCCGGTAACCGACGGCGACGGGAGGCGTACGATTACATCGTCAACGGCAAGCCGGCCATCGAATGGGTGATGGAACGCCAGGCCGTCACCACCGACAAAGCGAGCGGCATCGTCAACGACGCCAGCCTCTGGGCCACCGAAACCGTCGGCAACGCCGCCTATCCGCTCGAACTGCTGCTGCGGATCATCACGGTCAGCCTGGAGACGAATCGGATCGTGGAGAGCCTCCCCGCGTTGGAGATTGGGTAGTTTTCATTTTTCCGTAGCTGAATTCTTACGAATTCAGCTACCTCTAGACGCCCGTCTCTGGAACAACGGCAGGTTACAAACCTACCCCACGACGAGCCTGTTGCGCAACAAACTCACCTCTGGTAGAGGAGCGAAGCGAAAGCCGAAAGCGGAGAGCGGAAAGCGGAGGGGAAGAATGTCCAATTTCAAAGGTTCAATTTTCTGATCCCTGATCCCTGGCAACCGATCCCCCGCGCAACGTCGAAATGTGAAACAAGCAGAAATCCGAAATATTTCCCGATCTACTTTATTTTAGTCCAAAACTCTCGGGTTTCGCTCGAAGTTGACAACTTGACAAGTTGACATCCTCCAAAAAGCTCAAGTTCGAAACTTATTGGACTTACGTCAAAAAAACGACCCGAGGTGTGAAACAAGCAGAGAGGAAAGTCGAATGTCTAAATCCGAATGTCTAAGGAAATCAGAAACCAGTCCCTCATGCCGCTTGTGGCGGCACCCGGAATGATGAAAATATATCGTTGGTCATGGTCTCAAAAAGGCGAACGTCAGTTGGACGACCGTCTGCGTCACAATTCGGGTCCGACGCC
>DATKCB010000156.1:0-6124 GCA_035513495.1 Planctomycetaceae bacterium
TTTCCGCCTCCTCCGTCGAAAGACAACAAGCCACTCCCGCCGCTGGAAGTACTCGTGAAGCTTCAAGGGAACGCTGAAAATGGAAAACTCTTGTTCAATACGACGGCGACCTGCAACAAGTGCCATCGCGTGAACGAGATCGGCAAGCAGGTCGGTCCCGATCTCGACGAAATCGGCAGCAAGCTCAGCCGCGAGGCGCTGATCGAATCGATCCTGTTTCCGTCCGCCGGGATCAGTCACAACTACGAGAACTATCTGATCGTGACCGACGAAGGGACGACCGTCAGCGGAGTGATGGTCAGCGAAACACCCGAAGAGGTCACGCTCAAAGGTGCCGACGCAATTCCCCGTACGGTCAAAAAATCGAGCATCGAAGAGATGGTCCCCCAGAAAATCTCCCTGATGCCCGCCGACCTGCAAAAAGTCATGACTCAACAGGATCTGCTCGACGTTGTGACCTATATGCAGATGTTGAAGAAAAAGTAGATTGAGAGCGGAAAGCGGAGAGCCGAAAGCGGTCCAACTAGAAGTTTCACTTTTCACACATTTCGTACCTTTCACACTTTTCGCACCGGAAACTTTGTTCCCATGAACGACGAACCGCTCGACAGCAACCAGTTTCAGGGAGGCGTGTTCTCGAAGGAACTTCCGAACGGGCGGGCGAGCGCGGTCATCACTCTCGAACTGTCGTACATTCGCGCGAAGACCTCCAACGGACAGGAATTTACGCTCCGCTACTCGGAGACCAATCTCGACATGGGCGGCTCGAGCGGGCGGATGGTCTTCTGCCGCAACGCCGACAAGTCGCTCACGATTTTCTGCGAGGACAAGAAATTTCCCGCCGCGCTCGAACTCGAATCGTCGGGAGAACTCCGCGATCAACTTGAGAAAATGCTCGGTAGCCGAAAAAAAGAAAAATGGAGCGGAAGGTTCTGGTTCGTCACTCTCTCCGCGATTTCGGTCGTACTGCTGATCGGGTTGTATATCGGAATCAAACTGGGAGCCAAAGCGGCAGTCCACGCGCTGCCGTACGGCGTCGATGAAAAAATCGGCGAGATCGCCAGCGAACAAATGCAGGACGGTTTTCCCGAAGCTCGCGACAAACAGGTTGTCGATGCGATCGAAACCATCGTGCGTCGGCTGGAAACGCACTCCGGGCTTCCGAATGCGAAATTTACCGTAAGGGTCGTCGACGGACCGATCATGAACGCCTACGCCTTGCCGGGAGGGTATATCACCGTATACACCGGCCTGATCGACGAATCCGAGAGCGCGGAAGAAGTCGCCGGTGTGATCGCTCACGAAATGGCGCACGTGACGCTGCGTCACGGAATCGAGCGAATCGCAGGACAGGTCGGGATCGTGATCGGGGTGCAGTTGATTTTCGGAGACGCGAGCGGAATCATCGCGCTCGGAGCCGAACTGGGGCAGTACGCCGCCGAAAACAGCTATTCCCGCGGACAGGAAACCGAAGCCGACCTCGAAGGCGCCCGCATGCTGTACGAGGCGGGCATCGATCCCTTGTCGGTCGTTCCGCTGTTTGAAGATCTCAAGAAGCTGAACGACGTTGGAATCCCCGCATGGATGACGACACATCCCGACACCCAGGACCGGATCGATCGTCTGAAAGCCTACGCGGGAACGCTCGCTCCCAGGCAGTACGATACGTTCGACGAAATCGACTGGGCGGAAGTCAAGCGGCTGGCGAAACGGGGCGAGGCAGCGGATGCCGATGATGCTCCCGAACAGGTCGATCCGGCGCCCGAAAACTGATTCTCGCGAAGTCCGGAAAAATCGGAAAATAATGCGTGAATTCGGCGCACCGGTTTGATTATGATCCTCTGCATCACGTCGAGAGGATTCATTCTTCTCGAAGAATATTTTCGACCGCAAGCTCTGCACGCTGAGTCTGACGAGTTTATCGCATCACATTTCTGACACTGATCTGGATCGACAACATGGAAGCGGAAATCAGAGACAAACCTTCCTTCGCGCACATTCACGTTCAATTGAATCCCGGCGAAAGCATCATCGCCGAATCCGACGCCATGGCCAGCATGTCGTCCGACATTCAGATGTCGACCCGCTGGAACGGCGGCTTCTTCCAGGCGGTCCTCCGCCGCATCTTCGGAGGCGAGTCGCTGTTCGTCAACGAGTTCACCACCTCGACCGGCGGGAGCATCGTGATCACTCAGCCTCTGCCGGGCGATATGGAATGTATCGAACTCGACGGCAACACGATGTATCTGCAACCCGGTGCCTACATCGCCTGCGAACCGACCGTCAATCTCGGGCTTGGCTGGGCCGGGTTCGCCAGCTTCATCGGCGGTGAGGGGCTGTTCCGTTTGAAAGTGAGCGGCAAAGGGAAGGTCTGGTTCGGAGCGTACGGAGGAATCTTCGAACGCGAAATCACCGACGAATACATCGTCGATACTGGCCACCTGGTCGGATATGAGCCGACGATCTCGCTGAAAGTCGGAATGTCGGGCGGGATTTTTTCCAGCTTCTTCAGCGGTGAAGGGCTCGTGATGCGGATCAAAGGACCAGGAAAAATCTACCTGCAATCGCGCTCGATCGGCGGATTGACCGCCTGGGTCAACGCCCGGATTTATTGAACGTTGCTGTCTCCCGGAATACTGAATTGTCTCGTTGAATCTTGACTTCAAGGAATCGCAATCATGCGACACGAAATCATGGCACGGCCCGCCGCCACCGTCCTCAAGGTGAACCTCGATCAGGGAGAATCCCTCACCTGCGAAGTCGGTGCGATGATCGCCATGTCTTCGGGAATCACAGTCGAAACCACTTCCCGCCAGCGGGGGGGATCGGGGGGCATCATGAAAGGATTGAAGCGGATGTTCTCCGGCGAGAGCTTCTTCCTCAATCACTTCACGGCCCAGCAACCGAACCAGACGATCTATCTCGGACCCTCGCTGATGGGGGACGTGATGTCGCATCCGCTCGATTCGGCGACCCTGATCGTGCAGGGATCGAGCTGGCTCGCCTCCGACCCAGGCATCGTAATCGATACCTCCTGGCAGGGGTTCGGCAAAGCCCTGTTCAGCGGCGAAAGCATGTTCTGGGTCAAATGCTCCGGCACCGGCAACCTGTTCGTCAACAGCTTCGGAGCGATCTACGAAGTGGATGTGAACGGACATTATACTGTCGATACGGGTCATATCGTGGCCTTCGAGGATTCATTGACGTTCAAAATCGGCAAGGCCGGACAAAGTCTGATCGGCAGCTTTCTCGGCGGCGAAGGTCTCGTCTGTAAATTCGAGGGACAGGGGAAACTGTTCTGCCAGAGCCACAATCCGCCCTCGTTCGGAAAACTGCTCGGACCCAAATTGAGACCCCGCTGATTTTTCGGGCTGATTATTCCTCGCGATCCATTACTCCAAAGATAAAAGAGTTCATCATGGCGACAGTCGAATCGATGACCAGCGACGTTCCATTCGAAATCACGCAGCGTCCCGACTTCGCGCTGCTCACCGTGCAGCTCGAACAGGGACAGAAAATCTACTCCGAGCCGTCGGTGATGGCCTCCATGTCTCCCACGATCCTCATGAAAGCCGGTATGAAGGGGGGCTTCAAAAAAACGCTGGGACGCATGCTCGGCGGAGAAAGCCTGATCATCAACACCTTTACCGCCCAGGACGGACCCGGAGAAGTCGTGTTCGCCCCCGGAACGCCCGGAGACCTGGTCCACTATCATCTCGACAACAATACGCTCTACATGCAACGCGGAGCCTTTCTGTCCTACACCGACGGAGTCGATCTGACGGGCAAATGGCAAGGGGCCAAAGGCTTCTTCAGCGGTGAAGGGCTGGTCCTGCTGAAAGCGTCCGGCAACGGAGACATCTTCTTCAACTCCTACGGTGCGATTCTCGAAATCGACGTCACCAACGAATACATCGTCGATACCAGTTACATCGTCGCGTTCGAAGACACCCTCGATTACCGCGTGACGATCCTCGAAGGAATGAAACTCGGCGGAAAACTCAAAAGCTTCTTCTTCGGGGGTGAAGGTCTCGTCTGCAAGTTTTCGGGACAGGGAAAAATCTGGATCCAGACCCGAGCCGTCAACCCGTTCCTCAGTTGGGTCTATCCCTTCCGCCCGACCAAGAACAACTGAGCCGGGGCCGGGGGTGACAGAGTTCAAGGCGTTGTCAGGATTCAGGATTGCTGCTCTTTGAACCTTGAACATTCGAGCTTGAACCTTTTGCTTTGGCATTGGGATTTTGACATTTGAAATTGATTCCGCTTGTTTCACCCCTCGGGTCGTTTTCTTGACGTAAGTCCAATAAGTTTCGAACTTGAGGTTTTTGTAAGATCAAAAGTTCACAAGTTCACAAGTTCGAGCGAAACCCGAGAGATTTGGTCAGTTTTAAAGTAGTTTCGGAAATATTTCGGATTCTGGCGTGTTTCATATTCGGACGTTGCGCGGCGGCTCGATTTTTGACGCAAAGGCGGTAAGACGCGAAGACGCGCAAAGGAAGCCTGTGTTCGAATTTCTGATTTCGGTTTTCCTTCGACATTGGGATTTTGACATTTGAAATTCTCGCTCCACTGTCGGCTTTTTTTCGTTCTCTATCTAAAGCGCGTCTGTTGCGCAACAAGGCGTTTGTAGAATGGGAGCATTGTCCCGTTCGAGGAAGTCTGCGACGAGTTGCGAAGCATGTCACATTTGAGCGAAGCTCTCGCACCACGGATATCGCGGATCGGCACGGAGATTTTTCACCGGAGGCAACGGAGAACCGGGAGCAGGAATTTTGTCTCTGGTTCCCTGGTTTTCTCCAGTCAGGAAATCCGGATCGAATTCGAGGGTGAGTTTTTGGACTGCTCCGGCCTGGCGAAGAGCTTCTCTTTCTCATTCCGCGTCGTCCCCGCTCTCACCGCCGCAGGGAAAAGGAAAGCGGTGCCAGGTCCCCGCACTCCAAACATGCCGGTCCGCGAGAAACAGAGGCGTCACTGCGGACGAACCGCGCCACCCGCGCCCGCGACACGAAAGCCGTCCCACGCGGTTTCGCCCCCAGACCGATCAGAGCGTCGATCAGTAATCACGGCGTAATTTTCTTTAATCCAGAATTTCCAAATTTCCGTTGACTGACTTACACTGCTCAGCCAAGAATGGTGCCTCGACATTTTCTCACCTGTAACGGTCCCTCATCATATGAGTTTCGATCTTTTTATTGACGGTATCAAAAACTTCCTCGATCGGAGTACGTCGGAACTCGCTGCGTTTATCGTGGGGTTCATCGTAGGAATTGTGACCCTGTTGTCCCCGTGGTTGTATCGAAAGATCTTCGGGCGATCAGCCGAAGATTCTGAGAAAGCGACTCTCACGGAGAGATGTGAAAAACTCGAAGCCGAAAAAAGAAACATTCAGTCGGAAGCCGATTCAAGGGCAACTCAAATCGACGACCTGACTGCCGCCCTTGAAACCAAACAAGACGAGCTCAACGCGAAAACCGAAGAAGCGGAAACGCTTGCTGATGAGAAGCGGACGCTGCGGGACGATCTCGATCAGTTGAACGCTCAACTCGAAAAACTGACGCAACTGGATGGGGATATCTGGCAGCGTCCCCCCAATCCCGAGCAGGTACCCAGGTTCCGCACGTTGTCGCACGGGAAGCCTCCCATTATTGCGGTCGTAAATCTCAAGGGGGGCGTGGGAAAGACAACGATCACGGCCAACCTTGCCGCGGCGGCGATGCATCTCGGGCGAAATCCGTTGTTGGTTGATCTCGACTACCAGAATTCCCTCAGCGCACTCACATTGTCCCGACAACTTCGTGAGGACATTTCTGAGAAAGGACATTTCGTCAGCGAGTTGATCAGTTCGCCCGAACCGACGGGTGAGGATGTCATTCGACTGGCCCAAAGAATCAACGATAAGGATGGATTCGTCATCGCTACCAATGAAGATCTGACGACGATCGAAACACAGGTGATGGCACAGTGGATCACGAACGCGACTTCCGACGACGTACGATTTCGACTTCGGCGTGCGCTACACTCTGACAAGGTCCAGTCAAAGTACGATCTGATTCTGATCGACTGTCCGCCCCGATTGACGACCGCCTGCGTGAATGCACTGGCCTGTTGTGATTACGTTCTCATT
>DATKCB010000157.1:0-8593 GCA_035513495.1 Planctomycetaceae bacterium
GAACATCGAAGACATCCTCGCGATCGAAGAAGACAAACGAAATGACCAGCAGAAGGCCGAACTCCTCAAATGGTTCGCTCCCTACGACGAAGGCTGGCAAGCTCTCAATGGACCCGAACAGGAACATCAGAAAAAACACCCTGTCCAGGATCTGATGCCGATCTTCGCGGCGGCGAAAAACGGCAATACCTACAACTTCGGTGCCGACACCCGCAAGGTCTATTTCCTGTCGCGTGGAAACGAGACCGCCAAGCAGGGCCTCGCCTCGCCAGGATTCCTGCAGGTCTTGATGACCGGCGAAGAAGCCGAAAAACAGTGGACGATCGATCGATCCGGAGAACAGGAAAAGCCTCAGGAATCGCGAATCGCGCTGGCCGACTGGCTGGTCGATACCGACGCGGGAGCCGGTCATCTGCTCGCCCGCGTGATCGTCAATCGATTGTGGCAGCACTACATGGGCCGGGGAATCGTCCGCACCCCGAGCGATTTCGGTACCCAGGGCGTGCGTCCGACGCATCCCGAACTGCTCGATTTTCTCGCGACTCGCCTGATCGAATCGGGCTGGCAGCTCAAACCGATTCACAAACTGATCGTCCAAAGTGCGACGTATCGGCAAGCCAACGAAGCGACACACGGCGGACTCGCCCACGATCCCGACAATCAATTGTTCTGGCGGCAACCGCCGCGCCGCGTCGAAGCGGAAATTGTGCGGGACACCCTGCTTGCCGTGAGCGGATCGCTCGATCTGAAAATGTACGGACCCGGTTCGCTCGATCAGGCCGACCCCCGCCGCAGCGTTTATCTGAAAGTCAAACGGAGCGTCCTGATTCCGCTCCTGCAACTGTTCGACGCACCCGACGCGATGCAGAGTATCGGCGAACGCAGCGTGACGACAGTTCCTCCGCAGGCTCTCGCGATGATGAACTCGCCGTTCGTCCGAGGGCTGGCGGAAAAATTCGCGAAGCGCGTCCGGCCCACGTCCGAAGTCCCGCTTCCACAGGCCATCGACAACGCCTACAAGATCGCTCTTGCACGCGAACCGTCCGAACTCGAAAAAACAACGATGCTGCAGTTCATCGAACAACAAGCGGCTTCTTATGGAGAGGATCCTCAAGCGACCGAAGTCGCCGTCGCCGACTTCTGCCAGTTGATGTTCTGTTTGAACGAGTTTCTGTTCGTAGACTGAGGTTAGGAATTAGAAATCAGGATGTAGGAATTAGTGAGTGAAGATTGACTACGAATTGAGTCCATCGACTTTTCACACTTTTCGTACCTTTCCAACTTTTCGCACACACACAACCCCACTCATGGGACAACCGTAATGAACGACCAACAAATCGCAAACTTTTCCAATCGGCGTAACTTCTTGAAGAACGCGGGCCTCGGAGCCGGTTCTCTGGCGCTGGCGAGCTTGTTGCAGGAGGAAGGGCTGCTCTCGCAGGCCGAGGCTGCTCCCGTCAATCCGCTGGCCGTCAAGCCGCCGCATTTCGCTCCCAAGGCAGAGCGGGTGATCTGGTTGTTCATGCCGGGGAGTCCCTCGCAGGTCGATACGTTCGATTACAAACCGCATCTGCAAAAGTGTGATGGTCAAAAACTCGACGGAGCCGACCCTCAGACCGGCTTCTTCACGACCAGCGGTAAGGTTCTCAAGTCACCCTTCCAATGGTCGCAGTATGGAGAATCGGGTGCGTGGGCGTCGGAAATCTTTCCGCACATGACGAAGCACGTCGACGACATGGCGTTTATCTATTCGTGCTATTCCCGCTCGAACAACCACACTCCTGCGATGCTCGAAATGAACTCGGGCGCGTTTTTACAGGGGCGCCCGTGCGTCGGTTCGTGGGTCACGTACGGACTCGGTTCCGAAAACCGCAACCTCCCCGGCTTCGTCGTGATGCACGGAGAAAAACCGCGCGGAGGCGACCCGATCTGGGCTCCCGGTTTTCTTCCCAAAATCTATCAGCCGACCGCCATCGACGGACGCAGTGCGACTCCGATCTCCGATCTCGCCCGGCGGCAGAACATGACCCCCGACCAGCAGCGAAAACAGCTCGACGTTCTCAAGACGCTCAACGCCAGGCATCAGGAACTCCGGCCCCACGAAGCCGATCTCGCCGCCCGGCTCGAATCGTTCGAACTCGCCTACCGCATGCAGTCTTCAGCGCCCGAAGCGATGGACGTCACGCTCGAATCGAAATCGACGCACGACTCGTTCGGTGTCGGAACACCCGAGACCGACCTCGTCGCGAAACAATGCATCATCGCTCGCCGCCTGATCGAACGGGGCGTCCGCTTCGTGCAGTTGTACGCCGGAACGAACGGCGGAGCCGGCGGTGTCGGCGACGTCCCTTGGGACGGACACGGCGACATCGGCGTGAACCACCGCATTGCCGCCAAGAGCGTCGATCAACCGATCGGGGCGCTGCTCGCCGACCTCAAAGCACGCGGCCTGCTCGACTCGACGCTTGTGATCTGGGGTGGAGAATTCGGACGCACCTCCGACTCGCAGGGGAGCCTCGGTCGCGACCACAACCCCAACGCCTTCACGATGTGGATGGCCGGTGGCGGCATCAAAGGGGGCGTGCAGTACGGAGCGAGCGACGAGTTCGGCTACAAAGCCGTCGAAAACCGCGTCGGAGTCAACGACCTCCACGCCACCATCCTGCACCTGTTAGGCATCGATCACGAGAAATTGACGTACCGGTTCAACGGGCGGGATTTTCGGCTGACCGACGTGGCAGGGGAGATTATTTCGGAGTTGTTGGCGTAACTCGACTGCTTACTCCTTCCACAAATCCAGATCATCCGGAGGCGAATCCTCCGCCATCCCTTCACACATCTCGGCCAGGCCCTCGAAAGTGTTTTGGACAGCATCGTCGGGTCGGCCGCACTCGATGCTCCCTACGACTCCGTTCGAATTGTCGTGGGAGATTTGCCACTCGATATCGTGCCAGCCTGACAACTGGCACAAACCTTTCAGCAGATCGAGGACGGTCCCGTCAGGGTATCCGTCAGAGCGGGCATCCGCCACATCATCGGGATCGGGATCGGGAGTCAGACGGCTCGATCCGCTGAGGTATCCGTTGGTATCTTCCAGAATCGGCCCGTCACAGTGAACCCAACTCTTCTGCGAGTAGAAAGAGACAGCGTCCTCAATGATTTCGCGTTGCAGAGCCGGTGAGATTATTTCGGTCGTCGAGAAGCGGAGATCGAAGCCCATGAATTGTCCTTTCGACCGTCGAGATACCACAGAAAAGACCATTACCCGATCTGTAGTTTGCGCGTCTGCGACTTCCGATGCCAGACTGTTTTTGATTCGGCGTGTTTTTTTACAATCGCGGGTCTCGGTCGAACAACTGTCGATCTGCAACGTCTGACTCACTGGCGAAGTCTCGCCGCGAGACGATTGGTGGTCGGATTCAGAATCATTTTGTCGATGAATTTTTTTAAATTGGGCATGACTCCGATCCGATCGTCCGCTGGAGAATGAGAGGGGGTTCCATACGCAGGATCGCTCAAAATGTCTCGCAATTCCTTGGGTGAAAAGCGTTGACCGAGATTCGCCTCCGCAAGCCCCTGAACCGCGAGTGCCGCACCCGCGACGATCGCTGAAGCGCTCGACGTGCCGTTGAAGTCTAATCGGTATTGCTCTGTCACTGTGCCCGTATGGTCTGTCAAGAGGGTCGCCACATTCTCACCCCAGCCATAGCAATCGATGCAGCTTCCGTAACACGAGAAGCTGAGTCGCGCGTGTGGGTGGAACGAACCGGCAGCACCGACGAAAATCGCCCCGGAATCTCTCACAGTTCGATCGAAAATCAACTGTCCGCTGGAATTCGCGATCGTATCCAGATCGACGCCGCCGTTTCCGGCGGCTTCCACCACGACGATCTTCAAAGCCGTCGCCAACTCGATCTCATCATACACCGCCGGTTCGATTTCGACCGGCACCTGCACGTAACCGTCGAAGTCAGTTTGCGCTTCCAGGAGCAGGACGTCTCCGGGTTTCATGGCGACGAGGACGTCCATGATTGCCTCGGATGTCGAGTGGACTCCGCCGCCGCGCCATTGGCTGACGCAGCGGACAGACGCGACGTGTGGTACGATCCCGACCATGCCGATTGCATTGTCGACCGCGGCAATGGCCCCCAACACTGCCGTTCCGTGGGAAAAGTGAGAATCATTGATTCCCGAAATCAAGCTGATGCCGTGATCGGCGAGGTCTTCGTGGTTGAAAGTCCACCCCCGTTCGAGATCGACCAGAGACTGGCCGGCGCCATCTCCCCCGGGGAAGCCCCAGGCATAGTGGGCGTCGATTCCATCGGGGGCGGGATCCAAATACTGTTGAAAGTAGCTGTAGCCGTCATCGGAAGGATCGACGGCGGGCGGCTCGACGGGGGGGGGTTCGACGTAAGCAACATCGACCGAGTCCCAACTCGAAAATGCTTCCGCCACTTTTGCGGGGTCAATTTTTTCGGGAAAGCTGACGGCGAAATAAGAGAGAAAGTCGGGAGGGCGGTAATCGGGACTCCGCTTTTTTGCAATCTCGACGAGTTTCTCGATTTCGGCCGGTGTTTTCGATCTGAACAGCGGGACCATCTTCAGTCCCGGAAATTTCTCCGCCAGTTTTTTCGCTGGACCCAATCCCATTTTTTCGATCTGGTCGAGCGCGGAATCGTCGTAGGGAAGCCCCGAGTTGTCCCGGAATTTCACAATGACTCGAGGGCGATAGCTCCACTTGACCGCTTGCGTTGTTTGAGCCATTTGAAACCTCTCCATTTATGGGTAAGACACATTCCCGGACTTCTGAGTGATGTACTTCATCACGAAAATTTTGACGTGATAATCCCATTTCGCTGCCGGAGGGGAGGGGACGTAATAGCCATAATCGTAGCCTTCGTAGTACTCCATATCATCCAACGGGAGAGGACTGGACGCGTACCAAGACATATCGGCTACGTATTCTTCCGGGCCTTGCGCCCCACCCCCGGCATCTACAGCTTGACGATACAGTGTGACATACGCAATCTCCTCTCCCGGTTCAGGCCGGACGCCGATCCTGGCACGAATGGCGTAGGTTTCAGTGCCCCCTTCCATCATTTCGTAAGTCAGCGGAGCGAGGTTGAGGGTTGTCAACGAGGCTGGTGGTGGAGGAGGAGGAGGAGGAGGAGGACCGGACATGGTGGTTGCCTTTCTGGAGGTGCAGGTTTCAGTGAACGCCAGTTGAAATAAAATTCCTGACGACCAGGTTGGCACTATGAGCATAGATGCCGAGCTGGCCGTCAGTGAAATCGCGATCCTCGTCGCGCGTTGGTTCGGTGATAAAATACGGAGACCCGTCGATCTGAATCTCGTCGAGACGAGCGTTGACGAAGTCCAGGGTCATGAGCCAGTCTTTTCGAAGGGGCTCTCGGAGGGGGATCCTCTGATGAATGTCGATTTTCTCCGCCAACGTCAAGCCGTGCCCGGGTTCGTATGTCAGATGGAACGTGCAGTAAACGATATGGTGATTCTCCACAATATCGTTCACATCGAGATACACGCAGCGTGCGCGGTATTTCGTCTGATCGTCGAGATTGTTCTGTTTCCGATATCCCCAGAAGACCCCAAAAAAAGTATTCACTCCGTGGTTCTCGACTCGGACTGATATTGTTCCATTACCGATCGTCCGCTCTCCACAGGAGAGAATTGCGGGATCTGGGCTCTGAATCTGCAACTGATGCGTGTCGGAATGCCAAACCGAGTGATTCGTATTTCGAAAGTGATTGAACAGAAGTTTTTCCGGTTCGCGTCCCAGCAAATCGGGGTCTCTGTCTTGAATCAGCGATTCCCCGTTGTTCCGCAACTCATGGGATCCTTGAAAGCCGCCATTCGAATCTGAGGTCCCGGCCAACTTGAGGTCTTGAGGCTCGGGCGTCGGCCGCAATGCAATTGCAGCGGCCAGAACAATCGCGACGAGCGCTGCAATCTGGATTCCACGCTGACGCCGCTTTGTCTGCCGCCAGAATTGCAGGTCTCGCGCCAATTCACCCGCCGACGAGTACCGTTCCTCCATCTCCTTCTTCAGACACTTGAGGCAGATGCGTTCCAGTTCGGCCGGAATTGTCTCGTCAATCTGCCTCGGCGGACGCGGTTTCTGGTGCAAGATGTGATCGATGCATTGCGCTGAATTCTGGCCTCGAAAAGGCAGCTCACCCGTCAGCAGGCGATAAAGCAGAACTCCCAACGCGAAAATGTCGGCCCGGCCGTCCACACGGTGGCTCTCACCGCTGGCCTGCTCGGGAGACATATAGGCAAAGGTGCCGACGATCGAACGTCCCTCGGTCAACTGTTCCGCATCTGTAATCGCCAGACCGAAGTCGGCCAGATACGGCTCGCCGTCCGCATCGAGTAGAATGTTGGCCGGCTTGATGTCGCGATGCACCAGTTTCAGCTTGTGGGCGCGTTTGAGAGTCTCCGCGACCTTGGCAACCAGTTCGGCCGACTCTTCAATCGAGAATTTTTCCCGCTCCATCCGCTGGGCGAGACTCTCCCCTTCAATAAAATCCGAGACGAAATAGGGCTGTCCGTCCTGCTCGCCGAAATCGAAGACCGTCACGATGCCGGGAATCCGCCCCAGTGTCGCCAGTTTCTGAGCTTCCCTTTGGAAACTCTCCAGCATTTCCGGGGGAAAATGGCGATCCTTGCGAGGAAACTTGATCGCAACGTGTCGTTTCAAATGAGGATCGTAAGCCCTCCAGACCTCGCCAAACGCTCCTCGACCGAGTGGAATTTCCAGTTGATATTTTCCGAACGTAGTCCAACCGGTAACACCGATGGGACTGTCGGCTTTGATGTCGGAGGGTCCCCGCGAATAAATCAAGGTCGAATGATCGAGCATCGACTGCGATGAGTCTTCCGAATGCGGGCTGATCTCCTCGCTCTCAAACTCTTTGTCGATCTCCTCCAGAGCCGCTTCCAGTGCGGCACGATCGTGCGGAAAACGGTCCGCGAAACTCTGCTTGTCAGGCCGGTCGCCCCAGCGGCTACGGACCCGGTACTCTTCGGCGATCAGTTGAGGAACCAGGAGTTCTTCCCGTCGCTGTTCGGGAAGCAGTGCGACGTAATCTTCCAGCAGTGGAAACTGAGGGAACTCTCGATCAGCTCTTGCGGAGTCCTGTTTAACAATCGAAAACTGTTTCCAGCGGTATTCCAGATCGAGTTCGATCAGATCGCTCAAATCTTGCACGCTCGCCGAAGCCGAATCCCGCAAGTAGGAGGCAATGTCGGGAGGCGTACCGTCCAGCCATTCCGACTCGAACTGGTCGAGCCGTGCGCTGAATTTGCGGTTCAGTTGTTCGAGCTTCGGATTGGCAGCCACGACAACGACTTTCCCGGGTGTCAAAAATCACTGAGGAGTGAATGCTCCATAAAGATATCCGGTTACGACGCCGTTTTGTTCATGAAAATTCCCAAAATAATAGGAAGAGCTACTCTGTGTCTGCGTACAGCACTCGTTCCAGCGCCGCTTTCGAGTCGCGGAGCACTCGCCGGACTGTCGCGGCCGAGAGCGTTTTGGGAGCCGCATCGGAATCGGATTCCGATCGCCCGAGTTCGACGGCGATCGAATCGATCGTTTCGCCCTGCAGCCGCAACTCGAGGATTCGCCGGTCGCGCGGTTTCATCCCTTCCATGAAGAGGGTGAGCTGTTCCACCAGAATGGCTGCTTCTTCAGGTGAGGGCTCGTTCTGAATCGCGTTGAGTAACGCCGTGGATTTCTCTTCTCGATGAGGATCCCGTTGCTGGGCCAGTTCCTTCTCGACGCAGGCTTTGGCCTTGTTGATTGTAAACGCGGCCAGCAACCTCCAGAGGTCCCCGCTGCGGATCAGCGAAAAATTCCGCTCTTTGGCTTTGCAAAAGAAGCTGCGGTACGCCGACTGTACGACATCCTCGGGATCGACTCGGGCCTGCAGCAACGGTGACAGACGAGATTTTGCCAATGCGACGAGACGGGTGACGTATCTGTCGAAGAGGAGAGTTGCGGCTTCGCTCTTCCCTTCCAGATATTCTGCAAACAGCTTCGCTGACTCACCCTCCATCAATAACCTGACATGATTCGAATCGGTGTGATCTTCGGTTGAGATGCAGACGCGCCAGCTCATCCTACTCACCCGCGGAAGCTCGAGCAAGCTGGAGCATTCCGATTAGCGAAAGAACAAGCCTTCTCGCTTGCGGATTGGAGCAGTCAACCCGGTCAGGAGTCATCGCAGCGATCGCAGGGCCGCCTTGTAGATCTTTTGAAGCACTTTCTGACTCGAATCGAGACAGAGTTTACATTCCGGACAACGACCCGCGCCGCGCTCCAACGGATGATTGCATCGCGGGCAGTGCTGGCCGACACTCGATTCGGCCGGGTTTGCTTGCGACCCAGCGGTCGACGGGGGTTCGGGCTTGGCGTCGCGGAAAGACTCGGCATCGCAATCGGTCAGAATTCGATAGGCCCCCGATTCGGTAATCGGGGCGGGCGGTACCTCACCGACGATCATCGAGATGTGGCAAACCGGGCACGCGACTCGACGTCCTTCGTAATGCAGAGGAACGCGGAGTTTGTGAT
>DATKCB010000158.1:0-6668 GCA_035513495.1 Planctomycetaceae bacterium
ATTTCCAATGTCAAAATCTCAATGTCGAAGCAAGCACGAGGTGCAGAATGTCGCACGCAGAGAAATTCCTCCGCGTTCCCTGCGGCCTCCGCGTGAGAAGTCGTTCTTTGGCAAATTGAGTGGAAAATCAACCGCGCGACGGGCAATCGTTCCCCGCGGGATCGGGTGGTTGTTCGTTTGGACGGCCGGGAGTGACCGTCCTGCCATTGTCCCGGCGCAACCCCGAGTGATGAAACAAGCACAAATCCGAAAAATTTCCCGAACTACTTTAAAACCGTCGAAAACTCCCGGGTTTCATCCAAAGATCCCAAAGATGGAAAGATGTGATCTTCCACATTTCCCACCTTTGACAAACCCCGGGGAATTATGACGAACGGGAGCGCGAAATGTGAAACAAGCGAGCAAAATAATTGATCCCCGATCCCTCACCTCTACGAACTGCACGACAACATCGAACACCCCGCGCGTTCTCGCGCCCAGTCCGGGCGTTTCCGGGCGTGTTGTTCGCGGTCCGGTTGTTCGTCGTACGGGCGGCGCAACAGGTCGAGCAGTTCTCGGACGAGTTCGAAGTCGCCCGTCTCGGCCTGGTCGATGGCGAGTTGGGCGAGGTAGTTACGGAGAACGTATTTCGGATTAACGGAGTTCATCTGTTCGCGGCGTTCGTCGTCGGAGGAAGAATCCTGTTGCAGGCGATTTTGATAGGAGCGAAGCCAATGCACGATCTTCGATTTCGTTTCACCCGCCACTTCGTCGGGAAGATAGTAAGCCTCCCGGATCGGAGCGAGCAGTCGCTCGTCGTCCTCGTCTGTCTCTTTCCTCAGATCGGCCAGCTTGCGGACGAAGATCGTCATGTCGGTTTCGGTCAGTTGCAGGACCGACAGCAATTCCGTGATGAGCGGATCGTCCGTCTTGGGTTCGTATTGTTCGAGACCGAGCTTGCGCGCCCTCATCTCGTGCCACTCGGTCTCGAAAGTCTGGGAGTAAACCTTGAGTGCCTGTTCGAGCGGTTCCGTTTTTTCGATCAGCGGAGCGATCGCGTTCGCGAACTGCAGGAGGTTCCAGAACGCGATGTTCGGCTGGTTGCCGAAGCGGTAGCGCTTCGTCTGGGCGTCGGTGGTGTTGGGAGTCCAGCCGGGATCGAAATCTTCCAGCCATCCGTACGGGCCGTAATCGATCGTGAGTCCGAGGATCGACATGTTGTCGGTGTTCATCACGCCGTGCACGAACCCGACCCGCATCCAGTGGACGATCATCTCGGCGGTCGTCCGGCAGATTTCTTCGAACCACGCGACGTAAACGTCCGGAGAAGGTTCTCCCAGATGCGGAAAATCGGTACGGATCGTGTAGTCGGCCAGTTGCCGCAACGTCTCGAAATCCTGACGGGCTGTGAAGATCTGAAAATTGCCGAAGCGGGTAAACGTCGGAGCCACTCGGCAGACGACCGCGCCCGGTTCGTGTTTCGGATTGCCGTCGTAAAACATGTCCCGCAGAACATCCTCACCGGTCAGAACCAGACTCAACGCCCGCGTGGTCGGAACGCCCAGATGATACATCGCCTCGCTGCACAGAAACTCGCGCACCGACGAACGCAACACAGCCAAGCCGTCGGCCGTTCGAGAATAAGGAGTCGGGCCGGCTCCTTTGAGCTGGAGCGTCCAGCGTTCTCCTTGAGGGTTGATCAGTTCGCCGAGGTTGATCGCGCGGCCGTCGCCGAGCTGTCCGGCCCAGGTACCGAACTGATGCCCGCCGTAATTGGTCGCGAAGGGATCCATTCCGGGGAGCAAGCGATTACCCGCAAAGACATCCGCGAAATCCTGCTCTTCGTTTGGATCCCACTCGAGTCCGAGCAGCTCGAGGACTTCTTGCGAATAGTGGACCAGCCCGGGAGAGGCGACTTTGGTCGGCATCACGCGCGAATAGCACGCTTTCGAAACCTGCCGCCGGAAGTTTCTCGCTTCCGGATCACCGGGCAATTCCGCCACAAAGCGGTTATCGAATCGGTTCCGATCCAGCGACGGCGTAGTAGGACTGATATTCATACCATCGATTGTAAGGAATCGAAGCAGAGATCACCACAGGGGAGGAATTCAGACCGGCTGCCTCGCGGGCGGAACTCTCTACGAAGCTTTCTTTTTCGCCGTCGCAGTATGCGCTTCCGGTGTGTTCCGCGTGGCGAGACCGTCGGCGGAGATCAGATCGATCACTTGCTGGGCGTAGCGATCCATTTCCATCACGACCGAATCGACTTTGCCGGCGAGGTACATGTACAGAATCAGCGAAGGTATCGCGATGACCAATCCGGCAGCCGTTGTGAGCAGTGCGAGCGCGATCCCCGAGGCGAGCTGCGTCGCCTTGCCCATCGCGCCGGCGCTGGCGATGTCGTTGAAGGCGTTGATCATTCCGATCACGGTTCCGAGCAGACCCATCAGTGGTGTGACCGTCGCCACTCCGTTGAGGACCCGCAGATGCTTGCGCAGCAGAGCGACCTGTCGTTCACCGCCGTCGATCACCGCCTGTTCGACTTCGACACTGGGACGTCCCCATTTGCGGACTCCATGCGCGAAGACGTTCGCCATCGCCGATCCGTTCTGTTCGCACAGCTCCAATGCCCGTTGCGGTTCGATCGCGCCGGCTTCGAGGTGTTTGATAAACCGATCGACGAACGCGCGCGGAATGACTCGTCCGCGTCGCAGCACCACGAGTCGTTCGAGTCCGAACCACATCGAAACAAACGAGGCCGCCAGGAAGGGCACGACGAACGCCCATCCGAGCGCCTGAAGAATCTCTTGAGGATTGCGAGGAATCGCGGGACCGGTCGCTTTGGCTGGCGGTGCGTCCGATCGTGCGGCGACGGGCCCCTGTTCGTCGAGAGCGGGAGCCTCCGCGGACGAAGACTCTTGAGCAGATGCAGGCAGCGAGCAACAGAAGCAAGCGATTGCGAGAACGGTTGTCAGACACAGACCGATTCTCGTACGCGATCGTTTCAGATCAGAGGGTAACAACATGACGGGTTCTTTATTCAGATCCGGAAGGACGGATGAAGCGGAAGACTTCGACTGCCGAGCGGCGGTCACATTTTATCAATCTCAGCGAATCGGGAAAGAGCGATCGCATCACGACCGAACTCGCGAACGAAGCACGAGAAGCGACGGACTGATTTGACCGGAGAGTACAGTCACCTATAATCGATTTCGATCCTTTTGGAAAGATCGACGCTCGAAGAAATGATCTAACCCATTTCCTGACAACGTCTTCTCCCCGTTTGAGAAGTCGCTCATATTTGAGGAACACATGTCTCACGACCGGCCCGCCACACTCGGCGAACTGAAGCAGTCCGGCTATCGCTCCCGCACCGTCAAATCCGAGATGCGGCACAATCTGCTTGGATTGCTCCGCTCGGGAAAGTCGCCGTTCCAGGGGATTCTCGGATATGACGAAACCGTCTTTCCCCAGGTGTATAACGGAATTCTGTCTCAGCACGACATGCTGTTCCTCGGATTGCGGGGACAGGGCAAAACCCGCATGTTGCGTCAACTGGTGAATCTGCTGGACGACGCGATTCCTGTTGTGGCAGGCTCGGAAATCCAGGACGACCCACTCAAACCGCTCTCGAAATATGCCCGAGATCTCGTTGCCGCGAAAGGCGACGACACGCCGCTCGACTGGATCGGCCGCGACGAGCGGTATCACGAAAAGCTCGCAACCCCGGACGTCACGATCGCCGACCTGATCGGAGAGATCGACCTGATCAAACATGCCGAGGGACGGCATCTGGCCAGCGAGGACGTGATGCACTTCGGTTTGATTCCGCGCAGCCATCGAGGAATCTTCTGCATGAACGAACTGCCGGACCTGAGTCCCAAAATTCAGGTTGGTTTATTCAACGTACTCGAAGAGCGGGACATTCAGATTCGGGGATTCCCCATCCGGTTGGAACTCGATCTGTGCCTGGTCTTCAGTGCGAACCCCGAGGATTATACGAACCGGGGACGAATCGTCACACCGCTCAAAGACCGGATCGGCTCTGTCGTGCGGACGCATTATCCGGCGACGCGCGAGTTGGGGATTGAGATCACCGACCAGAATGCCTGGACCGACCGCGACGGAGAAGTGGACGTTCGCGTACCCAAGTTCCTCACGCAGTTGATCGAAGAAGTTTCGAGACTGGCACGGACGAGTCCGCACGTCAATCCGGCTTCGGGAGTGAGCGTCCGGATGTCGATCGCGAATTACGAGAACGTCGTTTCAAACGCCGAACGCCGCGGGGCGCGGCAAGGCCAGTCGATCGTCGTCGCCCGCATGAGCGATCTTTCTTCGCTCGCGGCGAGTTCGCGCGGCAAGATGGAACTCACGATGAGTGAAGAGCCGGGTGAAGAAGACCGGCTGATTCAGCGAATCGTCGACGAGGCAACCAGCGTGCTGTTCGCATCCTCGTTGAGTCCGAAGCAGTTCCGAAACGTCGTCGAGTATTTCGAAGCGGGTCGTTCGCTCAATTTGAGCGATGCGCTTTCGAGCGAGGAGGTTCTGAAAAATCTCGACGCAATTCCGTTGTTTCGCCCGCAAATCAAGACGATTGCCGAAGAACTCGATCCGGAGTTGTTCGCAGGAGAGACGCGGGACGAACTCCAGGTCGCGGTGGCCGAGTTCATCCTGCACGGACTTTACTCGGCCAACCGCATCAACCGTACGATTTCCGCAGGGGGAATGCACTTTGGTTTGTAAGTCGAACGGATTCGGCGAGAACTCTCGGCTAATTTCCGATGCGGTACAAATTCGTCTCGGTTCTCAAAATCAAGTCGTCGCGGTAAACGGCTGGCGAAGACATGAAACCTTTCTCGAGTTGATTTTCAGCGAGAATTTTGAATTCCCGACCGGCTTCGATGACTGTCGTTTTACCGTCCTGGTCGAACATGTAAATCCTCCCCGGGGATGCGAGTGGCGACGCGGAGTAGTTCCCGCTGACGCGTTCTTGCCACACGATCTCACCGGTTTTCGCATCGAGGCAAGTGGCTGTGCCCGCATCGTGGATCATGAAAATCGATCCGTCGACGAGCAGAGGAGTTGGCTTCGAGGGGACACTTTTGGACTGAATCCATTCGACGTGCGATTCGGTGACATCTCCCGTGCCTCCCGCGCGGACCGCGTACAGTTTGGCCTTGCCGAACCCGGTATTGATGAAGAACAGCCCGTCGCTGTAGAGCGGTTTGGCGGTGGCCGAAAATTCGTCGTAGGTGACCTTCCAGAGTTCTTTCCCGGTGAGTGGGTCGTAAGCGACTGTTGCTTTCGAGGTCGGGCTGATCAACTGGTCTTGTCCTTCAATGTTGACGATGATCGGGGTGCTGTACGCCTTCATGATATCGCCGTCGTCGGTTCCGTATGCGACGTAAGGAGCCCGATCGGTCTTCCAGACAGTCTGCCCCGTCTGCTTGTCGAGTGCGACGACGTATTGATAGTCGTAGCCATCGTAATGAACGATCAGCATGTTTTTGTAAAAGATCGGGGACGAACCCGGTCCGCGCCAGTGATGGCACGGCAGATCCCGCCGCTGCCACAGCACCGAACCGGTTTTCGTATCGAGACAGGCTGTTCCGTAACTTCCGAAATGCATGTAGACCCGTCCCGCTTCGATGATTGGAGTCGGCGAGGCGTAACTGTTGAGCTTGTGAATTTCACGCGGTTCTTCGACATCGAACAGACGAATGTCATGCACGATCTCACCGGACTCGGCATCGACGCAGACGGCGAACATCTTGTGTCCGTCCGGTGTGGCTGTTCCCATCCAGATTTGGTGGTCCCAGATCACCGGCGAGGACCAGCCGCGCCCGTGGATCGCGGTTTTCCATTTAATGTTTTCGGTTTCGCTCCAGCGAAGCGGGAGTTTGTCCGACGTGGTATGATTGTCACCCGTCGGTCCCTGGAACTGATACCAGTCACCCTCCGCGGCGAATGCCAGAGTGGAGAAGAGGATCGCGATGAGAGAGAACATCAATTTGTGCATGGCAGTCTCTTCAGGCAGGATACCGCTTGGGACGGCATTGATCGATGAGGGTAAGCCGCGTCTTGACGAACATTTATCTTACTCCCGAGGAGTGTGAAAGTCGATTCGCGTTTCGAAATCCTGATAATGAATTTCAACGAATGGAAGAACTGTCAGAATCTCTAGCTCAAGGCCGATCGCGATCCGCTCGAATCTGCGGACTCCTCGCGGGCGCTGTCTGTTTTGTGACGTTTGTTGCCTATATGCAGTGGAAATTCAGCCTGAACCAGCCTCCGCGCACATCGGGGGACGAACCGGGGTACGATTCGATCGCCTGGGAGTTGAGCCGGGGACGCGGTTTTCAACTCAACTATGCCGATCCCGAATTCCGAACTCTCTATCGGGACGCCGCTAAAGAGAATCCGGAACTCTACTCGCTGAGCGACGCGGGGCCGCAAATCGACATCACGCGCCCTCCTCTCTATCCGCTGCTCATCGCCGCGACAAACAAACTGTTCGGACGCCAGTTGTGGGGAATCAGAATTCTCGACGCGCTGGCGATGTCGATCGTATGCGGACTGGCAGTTGCATTTCTCGTCGCTCGCTGGGGGATTGTTCCGGGAGTGCTCTGCGCGGTGTTGTTCATTGCGGTCGATACCCGCACGCGTCTGTACGGACGAGCGATTCTGAG
>DATKCB010000159.1:0-8253 GCA_035513495.1 Planctomycetaceae bacterium
TCACATTCCTGATAAAGCGACACGCGAGTTCTATTTGAGCGGTTTCAAGGGACAACGATAAATTCGGGCGTGTTCAAAATCACCCACAACATGTCTTCCATCCGCTCGCGCCACTCCGTCTTCAGTCGCACCGTCGGAGGATCTCCCCGGCGGACTTCGGCTTCCTGCGCGATCATCACTTCACTCGTCTCGGGATCGAGATGGTTCGACCACGAAACCAGCGACGTTTGCGGGTAGTAATATTTGATCTCGTCCAGCGGAACTTCGACGATGCGATCTTCGTATTGGTCCCGTAACAATTCGGAAAAGAGTTCGATTTCGTCGGCGCGGGGAGGACGCGTGAGCGCTCGCACGAAGACCTGTTCGATGAGATCTTCCAGCGGCTGATTCTGAAGGGCGAGTTCGGTGAACACGCTGTCTTCCGACAGTCGGGTGAAGCGCCGCCCGACCACTCCGTTTGCGAGAATTCCTGCCTGCAACACGGTCGGTGAGTCTTCGCGAACGGTAGCGGGGTCCTGTCTCGACGAGCGCCAGCCTACCGTTTCCATCAGGCTGAGATAATCCTGAGCGAGCGGCAGCGAGAGACTGGGCCGATCCCGTTCGTTCGATGTCGAGGTGAACATCCACGCGCGATAAGGCCGTCCTAGATTCAACGAAGATTTGTAATCGCGCGAACCGTCCACGTCGATGTTCATCGGACCTGCATGAAAATCTTTACCGCACGCCGCAAAAATCGAATCGACCAGTTGCTCCGCCGACAACCGTCGGCGAACCGGCCCGGCAAAGTGAAACTTGTCGCTGTCGTTCAGCGGTGGTTTCTCGACTGCGGCCCGCTGATAGACGTTCGTGTTCAGAATCAGACGAATCAGGTGTTTCAGGTCGTAGCCGCTCAGCACCAGTTCCCGAGAGAGGTACTCCAGAACTTCGGGATGCGAAGGACTGGCGAACTCCCAGTCATCCACCGGTTCGACGAGTCCCCGTCCGAGATATCGCTTCCACAAGCGGTTGACGATGACGTTGCGAAAGCGTTCGTTCGAAGGCGCCGTGATCAGGCGGGTCAGTTTTTCGCGAGTGTCGTCGGTCTCGGAGAGCAGTTGTCTGACCTGTTCGGGATCGCTGAGTGACTCGAACGTCCACGCGGGTCCGATTTTATCTCCCGGCTTGATCGATACGACGACAATCAGCGACGAGAGCGCTTCTTCACTCAGATTGATCGTGCTGGTTTTGGGGATCCCCTGTTCTTCCCGCCCCAGCATCGCCGCCATCGCAAACAGGTCGCGTTGTGCGATATCGTGAAACGGAGCATCGTGACAGCGGGCGCACTTCATCTGAACGCCGAGAAAGGCGGTTCCGACGATATGCGCCTTGGCCGCCATCGGCACGTCGTTCTGCGTCGCCATTTCGAAACCGGCGGGACCTCCGTAGTGCGACGACCCTTCCATCCGGATCAGTTCGGTGACGAAGCGATCGATCGGCTTGTTGTCGTAAAACGACTCGTGGATCCACCAGCGGAACGGTCCCGTATTGTTCAGCGTGGGATTGATGATGTTCGGGTTTTCGGCTAGCACGTCCTGCCAGTAACCGACCCAGTGTTCGGCGTACTCCGGGGAAGCGAGCAAGCGCTCGATGTATCGCCCGCGTCGCCCCGGCTGATCGTCGGCGAAGAACTCGCGAATCTGCTCGGGATCGGGCACGGTTCCGACGATGTCGAGCGTCGCACGACGCAAAAACGACCAGTCGTCGATGAGAGGCTCAGGCGAAACGCCTTCACTCTCAAGCCGACGGTCGATCAGGCGATCGATGACCGCTGGATCACCCGCAACGTAATCCTGGGGCAATTGTTCCTTCAACCACGCTCGCGAACGCTCGTGCCGATCGTCCCAATATTCCCGTTCCGCCAATCCGGCCATTATGCGGCGCGTGGCGTTCAACTCCGTCATGAATCTGCGATGCGTTTTGAGAAACTCGAACCACCCGCGATCGGTCAGAGAAATCGACTGTTCGGGATCGGGACTGAGGACGTCGAACCGACCCGGTTCCGATTCAACGCACAACGAAACTTCGCCGAATTCCGGGCGTTTGCTCCCTCCTCCGGCGAAGACTTCCATCGTGATCCGAATGGGAGACCCGTCCGAAACCAGCGTGGCGAGTTCTTCGTTTTCTCCGGTCTGCAGCATCCGCAGATAATCGGAGTGAACCTTGCTCACGCGGCGGATGTGTCCGTGAGCGGTCCCCGAAATCGTGTGAAACGGAGTCCGCACGAGTTCCTTCCCGCCCGCGAAGACCCGCGCTCCGTTCAGCGAACGTAATAGAACTCGATGCTCGCCGGCCGGCAATCGGAGCATGCAATGAGCGCGAATCAGCACCGGATTGCTCCGATCGATCTGAATCCCGCGCGAGGAATACTTGCGAGGAATTTCGGGAAAGGTCAGCCAGTTGGTCAAAAATGATTCGCTCGCTTCCGGAATGCGAAATTCCCAGTTTTTGACATCGGGAATCCCTTCGTGAACCTCCACGAGCACTTGACCCGCAGGGAGATCTTCGTCGGCGATCGGAGTCGCTTCCGGCTGTGGAGGACAGCGAACTCGGATTTCGTCAGCCGTCAGCGGTCTTCGATACAGAGCGATTTCGTCGAGACCACCCGCGAACGAACTGCCGGTACTTCCGCCCATCGAAGAACCGATCCAGATTTCGTCATCGTCGACGACCGGCGCGAGAGTGGTCTGTTTACCCATGTCCCACGTTCCGGCGGTGGGATATCCGTCGACCCATCCCGCAACGCTGTCCGGTTTGCCGAAAGTGTACGTGACGGCAACGTGATGCCAGCCCGAGTTGGGAGCGAAACCGACGTTCGACGTCCAGCGGTGCCAGTCTTCACTGTTGCCCGCGCGGTTCCGTTCATCCCGAAACAGCAGGCCGATGCGTGCCGAACTTCCCTGGCCCGTCAATCGCAAGGCCCAGTTTTGATTGTCTCGGGCGACTTCTTGATTCTGAGTTCGTCCCTTCCCGATGATGTAGAGATGTTGCCCGCCGCCGATTTTTTCCGGATTCACCCAGGCTTCGATGGTGAGCGTCTCTCCGGCACCAAAGTCGAACGGACTTTTCTCACCGGGATCCTTCACAACCAGATAAGACTTACTGTCGAGCCTCAACGCCCGATTTTCCGAGCGGAACAATGGAGACTGTGCAGAGTTCGGACCGTCCATCCGGAACTGGACCTTTCCCCGCAGTTCGGCGTCATGGACCCACGCCGGTTTTGTATCGGAAGATTGCGAATCCGACTCAAAACTCCAGTAGGCTGCGGGCTTCGACGCTTCGATCGATTCGCGGTAGGAATTCGAAGCGGTTTGATCCACGGGAGGGTCGGAATCATTCTGAGCGAGCAACGGCGAAGTGCCGAGTAAAGTCAACGAGATGAGGCAACTCAATCGAATCATGGAGTCGATTCCAGGAACTGAAGGCGGGAGTACCGGCGGGGACGAATTCTTCGTTCTTACCAGTATATCAGCTTCCGGCCCGGACGACACGTAAATTCACGCTGATGCGTCGAGAGCGGAAGCAAAAATTTCGCGTGCGTTTATCCAGTCGCAACGAATTGAGAGCAGAAAACTCCGTTGCTCGGCGAGGGGGCGGATGATTCTAGTTGAACATCATCCACGTCAGAATGAACAGCGAGATGATGGCGCAGGCAGCACCGTAGTATTGAAGAAACTGCCCCATCCGGCGCACTTTGGGAGCTTTCTCGCGAAAGCTGGGGTCTTCCTCGAACCAGACCGCTCGCTCGAGTTGCAGCTTCCCCTGCCAGAGACTCACGAACGCCAGAATCAGAAAACCGATTGTCACAAATAAACCCATTGTTTCGCTTTCGCTATTTTCTCTTGTACGCAGACAGGAAGCGGCTCGCTCCTGCATCATCCCGCAAAATCGTAACCTTGTCCAGTTCGTGATTTTTTTTCGCAAGTTCCGCCGCAACGAACACTGTTTCCGGACTCAACTCGATCAGTACTCGCCCCCCCGGATGAAGATGAGTTCCGGCACCCTCCAGAATCCGCCGTACGATGTCGAGACCGTCGATTCCCCCGTCGAGTGCAGTTCGCGGCTCGTGCAGACTGACCTCGGGTTGCAATCCGTCGATTTCGCTCGCTGCGATGTAAGGAGGATTACTGACGATCGCATCGAACAATTCAGGCTTCTGTAAAGCGGAATAAAGATCGCCTTCACAGAATTCAATCCGCTGGAGTATACCATGCTTTTCGGCATTTTCCCGGGCAACTTTCAACACATCGGGGAAAAGTTCGACCGCTGTCATCCGAATCTGGGGCAGATTCACAACTGCCGCCACACACACGCAGCCGGATCCTACACAAAGCTCCAGGACTGAGGCAGCGGGCCGTTCCTTAAGGGTTTTAACCAGTTCGACGACCAGCAGCTCGGTCTCCGGACGAGGAATAAAGACTCCGCGAGACACCTGAAAATCCAATCCGAAAAATTCCCGCTTGCCGACCAGATATGCGACCGGTTCGCGAGCGGCTCGGCGGCGAACCAGCTCCCGCATTCGGCTCCGCTGCTCGTCCGTCAGAGCGACATCGTAGCGCACGTAGAGCTGAATTCGCGGACAATTCAAGACGTGGGCCAGCAGGATTTCGGCATCCAGCCGCGGACTCTCGCATTGCTGCTCGCGGAAGTAATTCGTCGTCCATTCCAGGACGTGACGAATGGTCCAGGGACGAGCATCGACCGTCTTCGAGTCAGTGGATTCAGTTGTCACACTAGGATCCTTCCCCGGATCTGCGGGAGGAACGATTGCGAGATTCCGTTCAACCCTTGAGTCGTTCCTGTCGATCGACTTCCAGCAGGGCTTCGATCAGTTCGTCCAGTTCGCCGAGAATCACCCGGTCGAGTTTATGCAACGTCAGGCCGATGCGATGATCGGTGATTCGGTTTTGTGGAAAGTTATAAGTGCGAATCCGCTGGCTGCGATCTCCCGAACCGATCAGCGAGCGGCGATGATCGGCCCGTTCCTTGTCGACCTTGGCCTGTTCGAATTCGAGTAATCGCGAACGCAGTACGCGCATGGCCGACGCCCGGTTTTTGTGCTGGCTTTTCTCATCCTGGCATTTAACAACGATCCCGCTGGGAATGTGCGTGATGCGGACGGCCGACTCGGTTTTGTTGACTTTCTGCCCTCCCGGCCCTCCCGCACGCATCGTATCGATCTGCAGGTCTTCATCCCGGATATCGAGTTCCACTTCGGTCGCTTCCGCCATCACCGCCACCGTCGCGGCACTGGTGTGAACGCGGCCCTGAGTTTCGGTCTCGGGAACGCGCTGCACGCGATGCCCGCCGCTCTCGAACTGCAAGCGATGAAAACACCCCTCGCCGGTAATCGATAATGTGATTTCCTTGTATCCACCCATCTCGGATGAGCTGAAATCGATCACCTCGTGTTTCCAGCCCTGCGAATCGGTGTATTTGGTGTACATCTCGAACAGATCACCCGCGAACAGCGCTGCTTCGTCCCCTCCGGTCCCCGCCCGAATCTCCATGATCAGCGAACCCCGCATGATCGAATCGCCGGCAGTGGCAATGTCTTCGAGATGCTCTTCCAGCGGAGCCTTCTTGGCGAGCAACTCGTCCAGTTCGGCCTGGGTGTAGGCTTTCATCTCGGAATCGGTTTCCTGCTCGAGCATTTCACTGGCCGCCGCGATGCTCTTCTCAAGCTCGTGAAATTCCCGAACCGCCGAGGCCACCTTCTGCAAGCCGCCATGTTCCCGCTGAATTGCCAGCATCCGCTCGACGTTCCCCAGCACCTCGGGATCCTGAAGCTGTTGCTCCAGTTCTTCGAAGCGTTTCAGTTTAAGTTCGAGGCTGGGAAACATGATGATTCGAACCGTGATCTGTCAGGAAAACTCTATGTGAGCGACTGTGGAACGGGAACATTTTCCTGTCCAAACAGAAAGCAGTTCCGATCGACGGGAAAAAGTTTCCGTCGTACATTTTCGACTTTTGTCGGGAGTATCGAATATTCCCGTCCAGCCGCCTTCCGGATGAGAAACATCCACACTCTCATTCCATAAAACAACCCGGAATACGCAGCGCATATCCCGGGCGGAGTTTGATCGCAATTCGGCTATTTGGAGGCTTCGGCTTCCTGTGCTTCTCCCTTTTTCCCCCAATTGTATTTCTTTTGAAATTTCTCGACGCGGCCGGCGGTATCGACGTACTTCATCTTGCCGGTAAAGAACGGATGGGAATATGAGGAAATTTCCACCTTGATGACGGGGTAGGTGCTGCCTTCGTATTCGATGGTTTCGTTGGATTTCATCGTCGAACGGGTGAGAAACATCTCGCCGCTGGAGGTGTCCAGAAACACGACGTCGTGGTAATCGGGGTGAATGTCTTTTTGCATGATTGAATCCTTGGTGAGCCGGACGATTTTATCCGTCCTGAGCAGAGAAGGCACGGTGTGCCGGAGTCCCACAGTGTAGATTCCACTCGACAGAACTGCAATCCTGCCAAGCTGTGAAAAACAGCGGTTTTCAAGCCGATTTCAGGCGAATCTGCCGGAATTGACGGGAGATGATCGGGGGGAAATGTTATATTGCGAAAGCAGTTCTCGAATTCAGAACACCCTTGGGGCATCGGATGAGATCGTTGTTCTCACCAATTCTGGCGGCACATTCGCGCCGCGAGTTTCTCTGGCAATCGGGCGGAGGACTCGGCGGAATTGCGCTTGCGGCGATGCTGCAGGAGGCCGGACTGCTCGCGGATGAGAAGACCTCACTGGGAACGGGAGGCGTGCTCGAAAAAACGCATCATCCCCCGAAAGCGAAGCGGGTCGTGCAGTTGTTCATGGCGGGGGCGGCGAGCCATCTCGATACGTTCGATTACAAGCCGCTGCTGGAAAAACATCATGGAGAGGAATCCGACTTCGGAGAGCACGTCGAGGCGTTCCAGAACGGACTCGGCCCCTGGCTGAAGTCCCCCTTCAAATTCCAGCCGTACGGAGAAAGCGGAAAATACCTCAGCGAAGTGGTCGCCGATTTCGGTCCGGTCGTGGATGACATGGCGTTCGTGCATAACGTCGTCGGCAAAACGGGAGTGCACAGTGCGGCGACATATCTGCAAGCGACCGGCTTTCAGACGCCCGGTTTCCCCGGAGCGGGCTGCTGGGTGAGTTACGCACTCGGCAGCATGAACCAGAATCTGCCGACGTTCGTGGTCCTTCCCGATCATCGGGGTTACGCTTCGAATGGACCAAAAAACTGGGACTCCGCCTTTCTGCCGGCAACTCATCAGGGGACGGCGATCTTTCCCGGTTCCGACAATCCGATCGCGGATTTGTTTCCTCCGGACAACAGTTTTATTACTCCCAACAGCGAGCGCGAAACGCTGGACGTCCTGAAACTTCTCAACGAACGCCATGCCGGAGAGCGGTCCGGCGACTCGCGGCTCGAAGCCCGCATCAAAAGCTACGAACTCGCCGCGCGGATGCAGCTTTCAGCCCCCGAAGCGCTCGACCTCTCCGGCGAACCCGAACACATCCTCACGCTGTACGGACTCGACGATCAGCCGTCGTCGTTCGAGTCTGAGATCAACCCCCGGGAAGAAACCGTCCACTTCGGAAAGAAATGCCTCGTCGCCCGGCGACTGCTCGAGCGCGGCGTGCGGTTCGTCCAGATCTGGTCTGGCAACGACAACGGTTTCCCGCGCCGCAACTGGGATTCTCACGAAGATATCGAGCGCGATCACGGTCCGCTCGCGATCGGGATGGCGAAGGGTGCATCGGGGCTGATTCAGGATCTCAAACAGCGGGGGATGCTGGAAGACACATTAATCCTGTGGACAACCGAGTTCGGCCGGATGCCTTCGACGCAAGGTTCCAAGGGCCGCGATCACAATCCCTATTGCTTCACCAACTGGTTCGCCGGAGGAGGCATCCAGGGAGGAACCACTTATGGACCCAGCGACCAATGGGGATACAAGCCGCTCGACCGCGCTCGCCCCACCGAGGTTTACGACATCCACGCCACCCTGCTGCATCTGCTCGGGATCGAACACGAAAAGCTGACCGTCCGCCACAACGGCATCGACCGCCGCCTGACCGACGTCCACGGACACGTGATCGAGAAATTGATCTCTTGACCACGACAGATGCCATCACGTATCGTTTTCATCTCAGCTCGTTGAACGGCAAGCCGCTAAACGAATAAATTCCGGTTCGGGCCAACGTGCTGGCGCATGAGGTTCAAT
>DATKCB010000160.1:0-5079 GCA_035513495.1 Planctomycetaceae bacterium
CTGGGATCCCCATTCGGAATTCTATTGGAAATCCTTATACGTTCCCGGCCGGAGAGCCGAACTGTTCCCGCAGGTTCTCTCCCAGATTCCCGAGTCGGCCCGCGTCGCATCGACCGACTTCGTGCATCCGCGCTTTACCCATTACGAACGCTCGTACGATTACAGCCAGTATGCCCGTAAAGTCAGCGGATATGAGCTGCGGGTTCCCGACGACACCGACTACATCGTGATCGATACGCGGCACCGCTATAGTTGGATTCACACCCCCGCCGAAGTTCCCGAACTGCGCGATCAGCCAGATCGCTGGGAACTGCTGCCCGACAACACCGAGGGGTACTTCATCGTGCTCAAGCGGAAGCCCGAAGCGGAGTCCGAACGCGAAAGCTCGCTTCCGGAAGGAACAGCTCCATGACCTGGTCCGGACTGACCGAAGGTTATCTGCTCGGGATGTTCGGCTGGCTCGCCGGGCTGGTCGCATTGTTCGTGATTCTGCTCAAGCTCCGCCGCCGCTGGAAAGAGAAACCGCAGCGAAAACGGCTCGCCAACTGCGGTCTGTCGCTCTGGCTGTTGATCGCGCTCTGCACGCTGCTCGAACTCGGATTCGCCATTTTCTACGACAGTACCGACTCGTTCAATCTGTCGAACGTCTCGCAGAAATGGTTCCGCAAATACGCCGAACCTTCCGAAAAAGTTCTCGTCTTCAAGTCGGAAGAGGGAGTCGTCTATCGCGACAATCAGACGTTTCCAAAGTCGATTCCCGAGGGGCAACAACATGCTTGTTTTCTGGGAGACAGTTTCACCTATGGGCACGGTGTCAACCGGGTCGAAGACCGGTTCAGCAACCGGGTTCGAAGCCGACTCGAACAGGAAGCTCCGGGCGCGTGGATCGTAACCAATCTCGCCAAGCCGGGGACCGACCTCCAATGGGCGGAAGCGATTTTGAAAAATCTGTTCGACGACGGTCTCCGCGTCGATCGTGCGATCTACACGATTTGCCTGAACGACATCGAGTCGTTCAGGCCCGCGCATGGCGAATACTATCAGGGCCACTGGAGGGCTGGTTCGAATTTCTTTCTGTTTCGAGACACCTATTTTTTCAACCTGCTGTATTTCCGGATCGAACAGTTCCGGCGGCCCGAAGTTCAGAGTTATTACGACTTCGTACAGGAATTTTACAACGGAGAGCCGTGGACAAAAATGACTGCGAAAATCCACGCGATGAACGAACTTTGCCACTCGCACAACTGTCAGTTGGAAATCGCGATCTTTCCCTTTCTGCACAACTTAGGCCCGGATTACCAGTTCGGCTTCGCCCACGAGAAACTCGAAGAATTCTGCGTACAGGAACACATCCCGGTCGTCGATCTGTTACCCGTCCTCCAACCTCACACACAAGCAGGCCTCGTCGTCAGCCGCTTCGACGCCCACCCGAACGAAACGGCTCACCGATATGCGGCTGAGGCGATCTACGATCAGTTGTTCGAACCGTAGGACGGGAACATTTTCCCGTCCGAACCACTCTGAAGCAAACGAACCATTCAAAGTCTTATCAACCAGAGTACACAACGATGAAGACTGGAAAAGAACATGTTTTCCTGCTGTGGCCCGCGATCTTGATCGTTCTCGTTGGTATCGTCTTTATAGCTCGAGGTTGTTTTCGCTGAAAACAAGCCGAGTTACTGCAGAACGGGAACATTTTCCGTTCGAAATTTCACGGACGGGAAAATGTTCCCATTCGACATTCCACCTTCCACTCTTCCACCTTTCACTCCCGAAAGCCCCTCCCATGAGCCAACGCTGGATTGCCGACCGGATGCACAAGATCGATGCTTCCGGGATCCGTAAAGTCTTCGATCTCGCCTCGAAGATGAAAGACCCTGTCAACCTGAGTATCGGACAGCCTCACTTCGATACGCCCGACGCGATCAAAGACGCGATGAAGCAAGCCATCGATGCCGGGAAGAATGCCTATTCGGTCACGCAGGGGATCCCCGAGTTACGCGAGAAAATCGATGCGGCGGTCCAGGCGGAGTACGGTCATCCCGATCGCCAGACCTTCATCTCCTCGGGAACGAGCGGCTCGCTGACGCTCGCGCTGAACGTGCTGGTCGATCCGGGCGACGAGGTGATCGTGTTCGATCCGTTCTTCGTGATGTACAAGCATTTGATCGCGATGGCGGGCGGAACGGCGATCTTCATCGATACCTATCCCGACTTTCGAATCGACGTCGAGAAAGTCGCGGCGGCAATTACGTCGAAGACAAAACTGATCCTGTTCAACAGCCCCTCCAATCCGACGGGCGCTGTGCCCGAAGCGTCGGAAGTGCAGGCCCTGGCCGAGCTGGCGAAAGAGCGGGAGATCGCGCTGCTCAGCGATGAAATCTATCGCACGTTCTGTTACGACCATGAGGCGGTCTCACCGGCCAAATGGAACGATCAGACGCTCGTGATCGACGGATTCAGCAAGTCTCACTCGATGACCGGCTGGCGGCTCGGCTGGGTGCATGGACCGAAACATGTGATTCAAGAGATGATCAAGCTGCAGCAATACACGTTCGTCTGCGCTCCCCACCCGGTGCAATGGGCGGGCGTCGCCGCCTGGGATTACGAGATCTCCGACCGCGTGACCGAGTACCGCCAGAAACGCGACTTCATGCAACAGGAACTTTCGAACGACTTCGAAATTCACGGAGCCAACGGAGCGTTCTACCTGTTCATCAAAGCCCCCGGCTGCACGGGAACCGAGTTCGTGATGAAAGCGATCGAGCACAATCTGCTGATCATCCCCGGCAACGTCTTCAGCAATCAGGATACGCATTTCCGCATCTCGTACGCGGCGACCGAGGCGACGTTACAGCGGGGCGTGGAGATCTTGAAAAAGATTCGGTGAATCCTATTTCTGTTCCGACAGATACTTGATCAAGTCGCGAAGCTCTTCGGGAGTCAGCAGCTTGTCGATTCCCTGCGGCATGACGGAGACCGACGATTCCTTGAGCGCGTCGATGCGGTTGCGCTCGATCCGGTATTCCTTCAGATCGGCCGTTCGCACAACGATCGCGTGAGTGGTCTCGGACTGGATCACTCCGTTGTACACGCGGCCGTCGTCGTTGACGACGGCGAACGGTTCGTAACCGCGGGCGAAACTGGCGCTGGGAAAGACGATCGCTTCGAGCAGATCGCGACTCGTTCGAATGCGGCCGATCCGCGTCAGGTCGGGGCCAATCTGACCGCCTTGGGTATCGATCCGATGACACCCGGCACACGCGGCGCGGCGGCTTTGAAAGACCTGCTCCCCTTTTTGCGCGATCCCTCCTTCGAGCAGCGTTGCGAGGGCGTCCAGTTGACTTTTGCGCTCGGCGTTGGCGGCGAGCCGCGCCTGTTCGATCCGGGTGAGCAGCCGCGCGACGCGCTCGGAGCGATCGTCCTCGCGCCAAGCCTGAAGTTCTTCGGTTGTGAGACGATCGTAAGATTGTGTCTCGAACACGCGAGCCAGATACACGGATTGCAGTTCCGCGTTCAGCGACGTTCGCGCAAACGCCGAGAGATGGGGCAGGACGTGAGCCGGAAACCTGGGCACATGCTCGATCAGCGTTCGTTGTGCTGCGTTGTCGAGACCGTCGAGCAGCGACAAAGTTTCGGCAGCACGGAGAGAAAAAAGCGTGTTCTCCGAGTCTTCGATCGAGGTGATCAAAAAGGAAAACAGATCGATCGGGATTTCCGTCAATCGCGGTGCAATGGCACGAACCGCCGTCAGTCTGGTTTCCCGATCGAAAGAGTCCACACGAAAGTGATTCAGAACAGCGGCGTCGAACGTTCCTTCCTGATCGAATTGAACCAGTTGAAACGCCGGTTGCAGAATATCGGGAACCGTGTGAGTCAGGTTGACGCCGATCGTATCGATCCAGTTTTTGACCGACTCGGAATCGAGGACTTGCCCCAGCGATTCCAGGAGCGCGATGCGAACAGCGGCGGGAGTTTTCTCCGAGATGAGAGCGTCCCGGACGGCAGACTGGATTTCCGTGCGATCTAGCATCGAGACGACCACGCTTCGGACGCGATCGAGATTCTCTTCGTCCAATTCTATAGTGGCGAACAGTTGACGAAGTTCCTGAGTCAGTTCGGGGATCCACTCGGGATGGGCTTGCAGCACTCCGAACGCTTCGTCTTTCAGCAGCGGATCGCCGGAACGCAGCGCTCCGAGAACCGCGTCTTTCTTCACATCGAGATCGTTTCGCGCGGACGTCACCACGAGCCAGTTTCGCAGCGCAACCGGCGATTCGAGCGTAGGCGCGTTCCGGAGGACCTCGCGATCTCCCGCTTCGATCAGAGCGTGAGTCACGGCATGTTCGAGATGGCGATCCAGAGGTTTCGTTTCGTAGGCCTCCATCAGCGCTTTCGTCACGGCTTGACTCTGTTCTGTCTGCGGATTGATCAGCAGGCGATGTTCGAGCGTCACGGCGGAGTTCCGTTTCTCCGCGGGCGTGCCGTTTCTCAACCGATCCACCAGCGGTCCGAGTTCATCTCGAAGCGGGCCGGAACTTTCCCTCAGACACTGAATCGCCGTCGTCCGAACCGATTCGTCGGGATCGTGAAGAAAGTTGACGATCACCTCACGGGCCGGAATTGATTCCGACCGCTGGATTGCCCACATCAAGTTTCGCTTCTGCACGACCGAGAACGGAGTCCCGAAATCCTGCCTCGATCGGAGACCTTCCAGATAATCCTTCCGTTGCGAAAGTTCCTCAATCGCCCGTTCGCGAACCACCGGACGAGGATCTTCAAGTAAATCGATCAGGTGATTCGGAGTAGATTCGGTCCACGCGATCTTTTGTCCGCGCGGATCGTCGATTTTGTGCGCGCCGGTTTTGCGAATCCGGTAAATCGCTCCGTGAAATTCCGGTTTGGCGATCTGAGACGCCGGGCAGCCGATGCGGAACCAGCCGCCGGTATCGATCACGAGCAGGCTTCCGTCGGCATCCTCCAGAACGTCGGTCGGATGAAAATCGGGATTGTCGGAAATCAGAAATTCTTCCTCGCGCGACGTGTACGTACTCCCCGAGGGAGTCAGCACCGAGCGGA
>DATKCB010000161.1:0-5189 GCA_035513495.1 Planctomycetaceae bacterium
GGTCAGGTCGGTTCATTTTCGCAGTGACGCTCGAGCCTGCTGCATGAACTCCCGCACCAGCCTGGTCTGATGACGATGGGATCGGGAGATCATGGCGATGGTCCGAGTGGGTTTCTTTCCACTCAAGGAGCGATAGCATCGTTTGTCCGATCGATCGGCGTCGGCCGCCATGCGAGGAATCAGAGAAACTCCATGTCCCAGGCCGACCATCTCCTGGACCGTCAATAATTGAGCGCTGTGACAGCTCACACTCGGCAGACACGAACTCTGCTTGCAGAAACTCACGATCTGCTCTCCCAGACAATGAGCTTCACTCAATAACACGAACGGTTCTTCCATGATGTGCTTCATCGTGATCCGCTTCTGCCCGGCGAGTGCGTGGTCCGCCGACATCGCGAGCAGCAGTTCTTCGGAAAACAACGGCTCGACTTCGAGTTGCGCGGATTCGACCGGGAGCGCCAGAAAACCGACGTCGATCTCCCCTTCCAGACAAGCCTGAATCGTGAATTGCGTCAGATTCTCATACACCGAGACCTCCGCTTCGGGATAGGACTGGACAAAATCCTTCAACAGCGACGGAAGCAGATAAGGAGCGAGGGTCGGAATCGCTCCGATCGCGATGCGGCCCGATCCGTCTTCTTCGAGCAGTTCCTGCCGGGCCGCCTCGACCGATCCGAGGATCAACACGGCACGCTGGTAAAATTTGCGTCCCGCGTCGGTCAGACGAACTTTGCGCGCGGTGCGATCGAACAACGGTCCTCCCAACTCTTTTTCCAGCTTGATGATCTGCTGGCTGAGCGAGGGCTGGGCGACAAAGCACTTTTCTGCTGCGCGCGTAAAATTTTCGTGATCGGCCACGGAGACGAAGTAACGGAGCTGGTGAAGTTCCATAGGTATTCCCTATTGAATTCATAGAAATAATATATTTTACATATAACATCGCGAAGTCTAAAATGCCATCGACAACAATTTCGCCAGACCTGGGAACCCGCCCATGAAAAACTCGACCTGCTATCTCGAACATGCCAACCTGACTGTCCACAACCTCGATGAGGCGATCCGGTTCGTCACAACCGCGTTTCCTCACTTTGCGATCCGGGGACGAGGCGTCTCCAGCGGAACTCCCTGGGTCCACGTGGGGACCGACACCACGTATCTCGCCTTCTCGGAAGACGCCAACCTCCATTCGGAGCGGGAACCGTACGACGACTTCGGCTTCAACCATCTGGGATTTGTCGTAGATGATGTCAGCGCGATCGCCGAGGCGCTTCGGGCGGCCGGCTACGAAGAAGGAATTCGCGTCGATCCCAACGAGTCGCGGCACCGCATGTACTTTTTCGATGCCGACGGAACCGAATGGGAGTTCGTGCAATATTTCTCCGACGATCCGCAAATCCGCAACGATTATTCGACTTGAAAGCAGGAACCGTGTAACATCGCTCACTCACACCCCGAACGATCGGGAATATTTACACAATGTTTTTATCCGTCTTCGAGTCTGGTTTTCATTCATCAAGGAACAACTCCAATGTCGTTTTTTCGATTTCTTTTTCTCACGTCATTCTCCGGACTGTTGGTCTTCAGCGCGGTATTTGCAGCCGATCCTCCTCGGGGACTTAAACCGGTTAAAATTCCTGCGGATAATCCGATGTCCGAGGAAAAAATCGCGCTGGGCAAACAGCTTTACTTCGACCCGCGATTGTCGGTCGATAACACGATCTCGTGCGCCAGTTGTCACGATCCCGCCAAAGGCTGGAGCAACGGGGAACAGTTCGCGACCGGCATCAAAGGACAAAAGGGGGGTCGCAACTCGCCGACCGTGCTGAATGCAGCCTATAACAGGTTCCAGTTCTGGGACGGACGCTCCGGCAGCCTCGAAGAACAGGCCCTGGGACCGATCCAGAATCCGATCGAGATGGGAGAAAACATCGATAATGTTGTCAAAAAACTCAACGCGATCGAAGGTTACAAACAGCAGTTCCAGAAAGTCTTCGGAACCGACGCCACGGCGGACGGCATCGCGAAAGCGATCGCCGCTTACGAACGGACCGTCCTGACCGGCAACGCTCCGTACGACAAGTTCAAGGCGGGTGACGAATCGGCCCTGTCCGAATCGGCTCACAGAGGAATGAAGCTGTTCTTCGGCAAAGCATCCTGTAGTTCCTGCCATACCGGATCGAACTTCACCGATAACGCCTTCCACAACATCGGTGTGGGAACGGAGGCAGAAACTCCCGACATCGGACGAGCGGAACTCAGTAAGTTGAGCGGAGATACCGGTTCGTTCAAGACTGCCGGTCTGCGGGACATCGCGCGGTCGGCCCCTTACATGCACGATGGCAGCCTCAAAACGCTCGAAGAGGTGGTCGACTACTACAACAAGGGGGGTGTCCCGAACAATCACCTCGACGAGGAAATCTTTCCGCTCAAATTGACCGACGAGGAAAAGAGGGACCTGGTGACGTTCCTGAAAGAAGGTCTCGCCGGAGAGGATTATCCGGACCACAAACCGCCGAAATTGCCGGAATAGGCGAAATCTCGTCGAATTCGACCCGAATTTCGCACCGGAATCACTTTTCGTTTCCGGTCCGGTGGGGTAAAATGACGATTCAGGATGTTTGCAGACGGTTTTCGTATCGTCTCGCGGTTTCATTCCCATTTCCGAATTATATCGCAATCACAGATTGTTTGAGAGGATACTTCCGATGGCCAAAACCCAACGCAAACTGAAAAAAGCCAACCACGGCCGTCGCCCCGCCTCGTCCAAAGCGCGCAAGGCCAAACGCAAGAAATTCAAGCTGTAAGACTTGGATTGTTTCATTCAATAATCAAGCTCGCGAATTCTCGCGAGCTTTTTTTGTGGACAATCGAATTGAGTCAGACAGTTCTTGTGTCGGATCCCTAAATGAGATAGGATCTTAGAACGATCGGACCGAGGCTCCTGAACCGTTAATTGTCAGCCAAAACGAATTGCAAAATGCCTGTTGGCGAGCATCCCACTTATTCCAACCCACCTTGCATCGAAAGGGTCCTCGGTGTCCAATTCGACCCGATACCGCAGTTGACGGCTGGGTTGATCGGTCAATTCTGGTCGACTTTGGATCAGGAAGCGTGGCCGGTTTCCCGGGATGCTGATTATCTGCAACCCCAGGTCGAAGAGTTTGGCGAGTCAATCCCGAACCTCAACGCCCTCAGATTTCACTTTTCGCAACGAGTGAATATTCGCGTCCAAATCCAAAGCCAACAGAACGACCGCTTGATTCAGATTCAGAATGACCGCTTTCATTTCAATTGGAAGCGAACGAGAAATGGGGATGAATATCCCCGATATGATTCGCTACGGATGAAGTTTATCGAACAGTGGAACTCGTTTCTGCAGTTTCTCAACGATCATAAAATCGAACCTCCCATACTGAATCAGTGGGAAGTCACATATCTGAATCACATCCCTCAGGGAACTGTTTGGGACTCACCACAAGACTGGGGGTTTTTTCGATCGCTGAACCCTCTTCCACCCGAAGAGGATTTACTTCATTTGGAGAGCTTTGGGGGTGAATGGCACTTCGTGATTCCTGAACATCGGGGCCGACTGCATGTGAAATGGTCCCACACATACTCCTCAGAGAAAAAGCAACTGATCGTATTAAACTTGACCGCGCGTGGTGCCGTCGCTTCGACTGGCACTGAGAGCCTGATGGATGGGCTCGATCTGGGGAGACAACAGATTGTTGATTCGTTTCAACGACTGATGTCCTCTACGGCAAATCAGTATTGGGAGCTTGAGAATGGCAACAGCTAATCTTCCTGATAGTTCTTATCTGTCCAACACCACCCAAACTGCATACTTGGCATCGGGTGTATCAAATCAACGCGATTTCTTTATGGAATATGAGGAGCAATTAAAATGGCAACGGATTGACTCCCAAATGAAAGTATGGCTGTCTCATCCGGAAGAGGAAGATGAAGACGGCTACGTTTCGCCTTCGCTTGTTTCGATCAAACTGGCCTCACAATTGCTCGATGCCTGCAAAGCCAACTCTCTTCCAATACCCAACTGGGTTGTGACGAATGGAGATGGAGGGATCGTTGTCAATTTTGAATCCCGTGATCGAAAAATGGCCATTGAATTCGACGAATCGGGAACTCAAGAACTGCGAATCTTTTTCAATCACCGCTTGGTTGAGCGAAGACCGTTCGATTTCATTGGCGAATTCGCTTGATTCAGAAATCTTTCATCACAAGCCCATTCATCTCACATGAACAATCATGCGATCCGATGTGATGATCCGATTTTTCGACGAATCCCTGTCACGCTTAAACTTTATCGTCCGGAAACCGAAGAGTTGCATGCGCAAGCATTTCGGCCCAGTCCTCGTGACATCGACGGACTCTCGGTTTCAAGAGGTAAAACGGATCATCACCCGGAATTTCTGAGTCTCGAACAAGTTGCGGAAGTTGGTCGAAATCCTCAAGGTTATTTTGTCGCGGAGCTCTCATTGATAAGCCTCAATAGTCACAACATTCAAGTCGTGCCCGACCCGAAGGACGACGATCCCGGGCATTGTTTAATACCCAGTCTTCGATATCAGAAACCGCGACCTTCAGAGATGCTTGAGCTGATGGAACTACTCAAACAGTTGACGATCCGAGTTCACGGTCCATTCATTCCGGAAGTAAGCGCCGATTCCGAGCTGTAATCCTCGCTACTCCGCCACCGCATCATGAAACCGCTTCCGTAACTCCGACCCGTCGCTGTTGCCGAACTTCGTGCGCTGGATCATCAGGACGTAGATCGTTCTCGTCGCGGGATCGACCCAGCCTTGGGTTCCGAACGCGCCTCCGTGGCCGTAGGTTCCCGCGTGGAGGCTTTCGGTCACTCCCTGCGGTTCGCGGACGACGCACCAGCCGAGGCCCCAGCCGTTGCCGGGGGTGAAGCCGGTCGCGAGATCGCCGGTTTGCAGCGTGGTCATCTGTTTGACGGACTCTTCCGAGACGAGCCGCTGACCGTTCCAGACGCCGTCGGCGAGAATCATCTGATAGAACCGGGCCATGTTTTCGGCGGTGGAAATCAATCCGCCCGAAGGATTCGCGACCCGGTTTTTCGAGAAATCGATCAGCCACGAATCACCGACCGCGAGCGAGCCCTCGGTTTCTCCCGGCTGATACAGTACGGCCAGTTTCTCGCGTTG
>DATKCB010000162.1:0-5885 GCA_035513495.1 Planctomycetaceae bacterium
GACTGGCGAGTTTGTTCCAGCCGGAGAAACAGTTCTCGTCCTGCCGTTTGCGGCAGATGGGTGATGATGGCCGACAGCATGGCGTCCGACTCGGGTGCGAGGAGTTCTGCCAACTGGGGCGGAGAGAACAGCGAGCGGATCGCACTTGCGAGCGAATCCGGTTCGAGTTCGTGCTCGGGAGACTCATTCGTGATCGATTCGAGAGGCGCGACCGGTATTTCAACGCTGGGTGCGGTCTGTGCTTTTTGAAACTGCGCCTGGTACTCGCGGACGATCTCGGTCAGTTCGCCGGCATCGACTTCGATCGTGGTATTCAGCAACGACGCAATCTGCTGCTGCTGAGTTTCGGGCAGCTTGGCGAGAATCTGATTCCGGGATTCGGGATCCAGATGCTGCAGCAGAATCGCGGCTTTGCGAAAGTCATCCACGGTGCGGGTCCTTGGCAAGTTCGTCCGTGGCTGGTTGCGAGGACGAGCGCAACCAGTTCTGAAGCACAGAGGCGACGGTTTCGGGATCTCCGAGCGGTGTTTCGAGCGAAGGAGGCGTTGGTGAAGGTTGAGATGCGGTCGAGGCTGACGAGTCGGGGAGAGCTTCGGTGGATGGTAATTTCTTATCCGATCGTTTTGCGGCAACGCTCCAGACGATCGCACTCAGGAGCAGTCCCAACGCGACAACCAGAATCGCAGGTGCGTTCCCGGCGAAAGGATGATCGGCCGAAATATTCGACTGCACGAGCGCGTCGGAAGATTTCAGCACTTCGAACCGGATGTTGGCACCGTCGGCAATCGATTGCAGTGCGACGGCGATTTCCGGTTGCTGAGGGGCCAGTTCGTGCGGCAGTCGGACGGTGAGGGTCAGTGACCGGGGAAACTCTGCCTGAAGCCGGGGCTTCATCTGGGAGAATTCGAGCGGTTCGTCAGACGTGACGGTTTGTTTCGTCTGAAGATGCAGCGATCCGTTGGCGGTCGATTCGGCATTGTGGGTTCGAACCGGATGACGCAGATGCTGCCGCAGTCCCATTTCATCGACCGACAAGAGAAGTTCTGCGCCGGGCCAGTTTGTCTGGAGTGCCGATTCGATCTGTGAAAACCAGTTGCGGCGTTCGAGTTCGAGCCAGTTGTCGAAGGCCGATTCGAAGCGGGCTTCTTCGGGTTGCATCTGATAGTGGCGTCCGGTCGCGGCGTCGAAGACCAGGACCGATTCGGGGGCGAGATGGGCGACCATGTTGGCGACGGAGAACTGAATCCCCCGGATGGTCCGTTCGGAGAGGTTGCGATCGGGTTCCGAGCGAATGTTGACGGTGGCGGTCACGCCCGTTTTGCGGCCTGTCCAGCCGTGCTGATCGGAGTCGGTCCAGACGACGCTCGCTTCCTGCACTCCGTCGAGTCCCTGAATGATCCGTTTGAGTTCCTTGGCGAGGGCGATGTCTTTGAGCATCTGCAGCTTGCGGGAACTGGTGAAGGGGTTCGTCGATTCGAATTTCTGTTCCCAGTCGGAGGCCCAGTCGCCGGGGAGCGAACGGGTTTCGATCAGTGCGGCGTCGTACGCGGTCTGCCGCTCTTCGGGGACGAGAATCTGGTTTCCGCTGCGCTGATAATCGCTGAGGTTGTTGCTGCGGAGCGACATTTCGACGCGCTGGAGTTCTTCCGGCGTGAGTTGTTTTCCGAGCGAGAGCGGAACGAGCCGCGGCTGAGAGTGCATCGAGAGTGTGATTCCGATCACGGACAGAAACAGCACGGCGGTGCCGAGCGCGTACCCGCGATTTCGCGGTGACAATTCGTTCCACCAGACTCGTACGCGATCGGGATATTGCGACCAGGAATCCATGACGGGTTGCCGAAGGGAGAAGGATGGAAGTGCCGGCGATCGCGCTTCACGGGAACGGAAGCGTCCTCACTCGCGGAAGGGAGCGGAGTTATAATTCGTCCCCGGGGTTTGGACAACCCCGCTTCGTAAGTTCTGTTTCTGTCTTGTTTTAACAGTACGATGGGCACTCCTGCCCGTCGCGAGTGAACGCAGACGGCCAGGAGTGAACGTCTTACAACGATGCCGATCGAATCGGTGGTGGCAAGTCGTGGGGCGGGATTGTATCCTGCCCGAACAGGTTAATGACGAGTGTCGGTCGGGCGTAGCGTAGGATTCCAATCCTGCGCCGTGGTCTGTGTGACCAGCAAACCAGGATATGCACCGACAGATTTGGAAATCTATGCTACGATTGGATAAAAGCCCATGAAACCGTCTGTTGTCTTGACTCTACTTGTTTCGTTCGCTTGCTCTCGCCCTGCCGAGTCGGCGGATCCCAAGGTCTACGAGTACGACGTCGTCGTGTATGGTGGAACTTCGGCGGGTGTGATCGCGGCGGTGCAGGCGAAGAAGATGGGGAAGACGGCGGTCGTCGTCGGGCCGGACGTGCATCTGGGCGGCTTGTCGAGCGGCGGGCTTGGGTTTACCGACACCGGCAACAAGCAGGTCATCGGAGGACTGTCGCGCGAATTTTATCAACGCGTCTGGCAGCATTATCAGAAGCCCGAAGCCTGGAAGCAGCAGAAGCGCGAAGAATACGGGAATCAGGGACAAGGTACGCCCGCGATCGACGGCGATAAGAAAACGATGTGGATCTTTGAACCGCACGTCGCCGAAGCGGTGTTCGAGAGTTTTGTCGCTGACTACGAGATTCCCGTCTTCCGCGATGAATGGCTCGAGCGAAAGAGCGGCGTGAAAATGGACGGAACCAAAATCGTCTCGATCGCGATGCTCAGCGGAAAGACATTCGCAGGTAAAATCTTCATCGACGCGACGTACGAAGGGGATCTGATGGCGTCTGCCGGAGTCGAGTATCACGTCGGCCGCGAAGCGAAGGACGTGTACGACGAAGAATGGAATGGCGTGCAGACCGGCGTGCTGCATCACGGGCATCACTTCGGAGCGGTCAAGACGCCGATCTCTCCCTACAAGATTCCCGGCGATCCGAACAGCGGCGTGCTGCCGCGGATCAGCACTGAGCATCCCGGCGAGTACGGAGCGGGAGACAATAAGGTTCAGGCGTATTGTTTCCGGATGTGCCTGACCGACGATCCGACGAATCGCGTTCCGTTCCCCAAGCCGGAAGGCTACGATCCCGCGCAGTACGAACTGCTGCTGCGCGTACTCGAAGCCGGTTGGCGGGAAGCGTTTCGCAAGTTCGATCCGATTCCGAATCACAAGACCGACACCAACAATCACGGACCGTTCAGCACCGACAACATCGGCTACAATTACGATTATCCCGAAGCGACGTACGAGCGGCGGAAGGAGATCGTCCGCGAGCACGAAGTTTATCAGCAGGGACTGATGTACTATCTCGCCAACGAACCGCGCGTTCCGGAAGATGTGCGGCAGGTGTTTGCGAAATGGGGATTGGCGAAAGACGAATTCACGGACAACGGCAACTGGCCGCATCAGATTTATGTCCGCGAAGCCCGCCGGATGATCGGGCTGCACGTGATGACCGAGAACGAACTGCTCAAGCAGCGTCCGACGCCCGAACCGATCGGAATGGGCTCGTACACGATGGATTCGCACAACGTCCAGCGGTACATCACGCCCGAAGGATACGTGCAGAACGAGGGGGACATCGGCGTCTCGACGCGCGGTCCGTACTCGATTTCGCGGGGATCGATTCTGCCGCAGAAGGACCAGTGCGAGAACCTCGTCGTGCCGGTCTGCGTCTCGAGTTCGCACATCGCGTTCGGCTCGATCCGGATGGAGCCGGTCTTCATGATCCTGGGCCAGTCCGCCGCGACGGTGGGAGTGATGGCGATCGACAGCAGCGCCGCCGTGCAGGACGTTCCCTACGAAAAACTGAGCGAACGCCTGCTCGCCGACGGACAGGTTCTTTCGGGCAATTTCGCACCGGCCGGAGCAGCCGGGAGAAGTGTTGCGGCGAAATCGCTCCAAGGAATCGTGATCGACGACGCCGATGCCAAACTGACGGGCGACTGGTCCGACGGCTTCACGGTCGGCCCGTGGGTCGGGCGCAGCTACATTCACGACGGAAACGTCGAGCAAGGCAAAAAGAGCGCCCTGTTCGAAACGAAACTGCCGGAATCGGGAACGTACGAAGTCCGGGTGTCGTACACTCCGCATTCCAACCGGGCGAGCAATGCGCTGGTGATCGTCGAGACGGAAACGGGGACGAAAGAGATCCGAATCGACCAACGGAAGAAACCGCCGCTCGATGATCTGTTGATTTCGGTGGGAGAGTTTCATTTCGACAAGACCAAACCGGCCCGGGTGACGATTTCGAACGAGGGATCGACGGGGTTTGTGATTGTGGATGCGGTGCAGTGGTTGAAGAAGTAACGGACACAAGCGAATGAATACCAGTCGGATCAATCGATACGCGATGCTGTCGATCGCGTTCCAGATTTTTCATTATCTCTTTGTATTGGCGGGCCTGGATTCGGCGTTCGACGATTTACACATAGTTGTTTTAGATTTCATCCTGTATTTCAATATCCCATTTTCTCTCTACTTGTGTTTCGCGGCAGCATTCGGAAAGCGATCGGACGAAAGTAAACGCGAGATGATGTGGCCGTTGCTTGCCGTGGTGGCAAATATTTTGTACTGGTTGACGATTCGAGATGTTTTTTATTACTTCCACCCCTGATCGTCTCGGCTACTCAGAGTACGATGTGAGCATGGCACCCGGCGCGACGACGAGAACGTCCGTCGTACGGGATGCGAAGTTCTGTTGCGCGAGTCGGTATCGGTCGTAGCGTAGACATCCCTGTCTGCGGGAAAAAAAATCGAGATCGCTTGCCTCCGGGTTTGTTTCACAATTCGGTCCATTTTTTCGTCGTAAGTCCAATAAATTTCGAACTTGAGGTTTTTGGAGGATGTCAAGTTGTCAAGTTGTCAACTTCGGGCGAAACCCGAGAGATTTGATCGTTTTTAAAGTAGTTTGGGAAATATTCTGGATTGTTGCTTGTTTCATGGTTCGCTGTTGCGCGGTGGAGCGCTGTTTTCGACGCAAAGGTGCAAAGAGGCAAAGACGCGCAAAGGGAAATAACCATTCGAGCTTCCGATTTCAGAGTTCCTTTGTCATTGGGATGTTGATATTTGAGCTTTGACATTGTCTCGCCTCCGCTTGTTTCACAAGTCCTGTCGATTTATTGACGTTTTTTGACGTAAGTCCAATAACTTTCAAAGGTGGGTTTTTTGAAAGAACAAAACTTCACAAGTTCACAAGTTCGAGCGAAACCCGGGAGTTTTGGACGGTTTTAAAGTAGTTCGGGAAAAAGTCCGGAATTCTGCGTGTTTCATGGTTCGATGTTGCGCGGCGGGGCGGCGAGGGTTTAGGATTTAGGATGTAGGAAGTAGCGGCTGAGGGTTTCTCATTGAACCTTGAACATTCGACCTTGAACCATTTCCTTGGTCATTGGGATTTTGACATTTGACATTCTCCTTTACCAACAGCGGGTTTGTTGCGCAACAGCGGGGGTGGATCGGCGGAAGTTTCGAACCGCACAGGAGAAATGTGCGAGGACGAAGTTGCGCGGAGTGAAATGATGCGGACGCCGGTCTGGAAGCGGGAGTCTGGGCGAATTCGAAAGCGAATGGTGGGCATCTTGTTGCTGAAAGCAACCCGGACAGTTCTGAACGAACTGGCCAGGCTACCCCGCTGTGTGGGCATGGCACGTCGTGAGTAATTCAATGAATAATCAAAAATTAGTCATTTGTACGACGTAATAACCAGCCATTAGAGCAAGCGCTGTAAAAAGAAAAAACACAAAATACTGAATCTCCTTGGAGACGCGGTCGTTCTTGATGCACTGAAAATAAACAAGTGATAGCAAAATCAATAAAATGCATGGAAAAAATAATACGGTACCTGCAAATGCCAC
>DATKCB010000163.1:0-3691 GCA_035513495.1 Planctomycetaceae bacterium
CGCGAAACATCAACTCGTCCTTGATCCGCCGGGCGAGGCATCGATTGAACAACTCCGACTGCGCCGCTGAGAGAGAAAAACGTGTCTGAAATTTCTTGCGGGAGTAAGGGACGTTTCGGGGAAGCTTTCCTCCGCGCAATAATTCAAATCCCAGACGAGCCGTCGATCCTTCGTGTCCGAACCGCTGCGAACCGAAGTAATTCGGAAATCCTTTCTCCAGAATCAGATCACGCAATTCTTCCGCGCGCCGGTCGAGAGACTTGTCCACTCCGCGCAGCACGATCGCGAATCGATTCCCGTGCAGATGTCCGGTCTTCAGTTTGTTGCGATGGGGGATCGCAGACAGAATCTTCAATCGAGAATCGGCGAACGTGTCCAGTTTCTCAGCGAGTTTGACCGGCAGACACAGAGTCTGTCTCGAAACGGCCTCCTTGTCCTTGAGTCCCGCAGAACTGATTTTATCCGGGGAAATCCCGCAGTGCCGGGCGAGTTTCTCCATGGCCTCCTGCGTCGTGAGTTCCCGCTTTTCAATTTTTACGAACAGATGCTCCCCCTCGCCGCACGGTTCGTAAGCCGGAATTTCTTCAACCACGAAATCCTCGGGAACGGTTTTGATCCGTCCTCCGATTCCCCGGAGCGGGTGAGTCAGGTATGGTAATTGTTCGGAGGGCTGGTTCATTCGAATTCAGATCGGTCTCGAAAAGGAACAGGGGAATGACAGACGCAGGAAAAATATTATGTACGGTACTCATCATATCACTCGGAATCGGACGCATCGAAGCTGCCGAACCCGTTTCCGAAGAAACTCTGGGATTGCTGAAAACCTTCGTGCAGGAATTTATTGAAGTGACCCCAGGCGAGGGGAAATATCCCGCCACGTTTCAGATGGGGGGAGACCCCAAATTTCCCAGCGAGCAAAAACTGCGCGAGGTCGCGATGCGGGAGCCGTTCGCGATGGCCAAATACGAAGTCCCCCAGAACCTCTACGAAGCCGTCACCGGAGCGAATCCCAGCCGTTGGAAGGGACCCCGCAACTCCGCCGAAATGATGACGCAGCAGGAAGCTGTTGACTTCTGCCGGAAACTGACACAACTGCTCCGCCAGCAGAAACAGCTTCCCGAGAATCAGGAAATCCGTCTCCCCACCGAGGCCGAATGGGAATATTGCTGTCGTGCGGGAACCGAGACAGCCTACAGTTTCGGACCGAAAGCCCAGGCCGACGAGGACAAATCGCCTAAGGCTTCGCTGCTCGATCCCTTCGCCTGGCATACCGGGAACGCCGCCGGAAACGATCCCCCCGTCGGTGCGCTGAAACCGAATCCCTGGGGATTCTACGACATGCACGGTTACCTCTGGGAATATTGCTCGGAGAAGGGTGCTGCCGAAGACACACGGTACGACGACGCGACGAAATCGCAATCCAAAATTACCTTTGTGATTCGCGGAGGTTCGTGGCAGGATCCCTATCCGTTGCTTCGTTCGTCGTCGCGGCTCGCATTCGGGGCGGAAGCACGCTCTCCCGCAGTCGGATTTCGCTGCGTTCGCAGCACCGTCAAACAACAGGATTGAGCGGATCGCATTCGCTCAACCGAGGACGCTGCGGACATCCTCCTCGGAAATACCCGAAACCGTCTCGACGTGACCGAGTTCGTCCGGCAGGACGAACCGGAGTTTTCCGCCCACCGTCTTCTTGTCGAGCAGCATCTTTTGCAGGATGTCGTCCTGCGAAAACCGGCACTGTGCGGGCAGTGCGACGGGCAACCCCAGCCCGCTCAGCAACTCGACTTGTCGTCGGGTAATCTCAGAGCCGATGCGTCCCAGTCGCTCGGCCAATCGGCTGGCATAAACCATCCCGATCGACACCGCTTCGCCGTGCAGTAACTGACCGTAACCCGCCAGAGCTTCGAACGCGTGCGCGAAGGTGTGTCCGTAATTGAGAGCGGCACGGATACTGGTCAATTCGTATTCGTCCTGCTCGACGACGTCGGCCTTCAATCGGCAACTCTTTGCGATAACATAGTGCAGAGTTTTCGGATCGCGGAGCTTGAGCGGTTCTACGTGAACTTCGAGATACTGAAAGAACTCCGGATCCTGAATCACTCCGTATTTCACCACTTCCGCCAGTCCGCTGAGATATTCGCGCTCCGGAAGCGATCGGAGAGTGTTCAAATCGATGAATACCCCCAACGGTTGATGGAACGCTCCGACCAGATTTTTCGCCTCGGGAAGATTGACCCCGACTTTCCCCCCGACCGAACTGTCCACCATCGCCAACAGCGAAGTGGGAACCTGAACGAACGGGATCCCGCGCGCGTAGGTTGCCGCCAGAAAACCCGCCGAATCCCCGATCACTCCCCCGCCGACGGCGATCACGACGGTTTGCCGGTCCGCCTTCAGCTCGACCAGTTCGTGGTACATCCCGAGGATGACGTCGATGTTTTTCGAGGTTTCACCGGGTGACAACTCGATCAATCGCGTCTCCCAGCCGGCCGAAACGAGCGACTGTTCCACGGCTTCACCGTGTGGAGAACGAACGTTCGCATCCGTCACGATCGCCGCTTTTCCGGGCTCCGTCCGGGGAGGAGTCGCATTTCCCCTCCACTGGGAAATCTGATCCGCAATCGTCCCCAAGCCGCCATTTCCGATGAGGATCTCGTACGTTCGCGGACCGAGATAAACCTGGATGACTGTCGGTTCTGGCTGAGAGGACACATTCGCGCTTTCTGGTGGGGACACAGTTGACCGCAGCCCATCCCCGACGAACGGGAACTTGGGGCGACATCATATCCCTCAGGAGGAGGAAGATTCCAGCAACATCACCGCTGCATTGCGGGTTGTCGAAGGGTTTCTATAATAACGCATTCCCGCGAAAACCGGACCGATTCGAGCGATCCGAACCTGCCTGCTTCAGAGGAGGTCCGTCCTCTGACCCCGTGTTGTCCGGTTTCCCCAATCCCAGGAACGAGAAGTTGTTACGATCACATACCTGCGGCGAATTACGCAAAGAACACGTCGGTCAATCGGTCACTCTGTGCGGCTGGGTCGATTCCTACCGCGATCACGGTGGCGTCGTGTTCATCGATCTCCGCGACCGCTATGGAAAAACCCAGGTCGTGTTCCGACCGGAGGAAAGTGCTGAGATCCACCAGGAAGCCCGCCAGCTCCGCAGCGAAGACGTGATTCAGGTGACCGGAGAAGTCGCCCCCCGCTCGGATCGCGATATCAATCCCAAAATGATCACCGGCGAAATCGACATTCGCGGACACCAACTCACCGTCTACAGCAAGTCGAAAACCCCTCCGTTCGAGCCATCGACGCGCGATCTGCCGAATGAAGAGCTCCGCCTGAAGTATCGCTTCGTCGACCTTCGACGGGAAGAATTGCAGAAGGCGATTCGTTTGCGGCATCGGTTGACCCAGCTCACCCGGGAGTATTTCGACAAGCTCGATTTTCTCGACATCGAAACCCCGATCCTCGGACGCAGCACGCCCGAAGGGGCACGCGACTATCTCGTTCCCAGCCGCGTTCACGAAGGCTGTTTCTACGCCCTCCCGCAGTCTCCTCAGATTTTCAAGCAGATCCTGATGATCGCCGGGTTCGACCGTTACTATCAGATCGCTAAATGTTTCCGCGACGAGGACCTGCGGGCCGACCGACAACCCGAGTTCACGCAAATCGACATCGAAATGGC
>DATKCB010000164.1:0-4029 GCA_035513495.1 Planctomycetaceae bacterium
CAATACAAAAACTTCTCACCGCGCAGGAACAGTTCGGATCCGACCAGCGCCGCCGAAGCGTTGATTTGATCGTCGAGGCGATTCAGGCTCAGATGTTTGGGCTCGGCGTTGTGAGTCATCACGATCGTGGTTCCCCATCGATCCGTCACATAGATGCGGTCTGCGGCGGCGACGGGGGAGGCGTAGACGTCGCGGATCAGTCCGAGGCGGAACGGGCCGCCGTCGTCCTTTCCGGTTTTCGTATTTACGCGGGAGAGGATTCCCTGGTAATGACGCAGAAAATAGAGCGAATCTCCATACAAGAGAGGTGACGGAACGTACGGTGTGCGGGTGTTGAGCGTCCACGGGACTTGAGGAGAGCCGGTGATGTCTCCTTCCGCTCCGTCGAGCCGAATGGCGATCAGGGCGGTTTTTTCGTAGCTGCTGCCGGCGAAGACCATTCCGTCAGCACTGACGGGTGACGCGACGATGTTGGCCGAGAGTCCGCCGCATTCCCAGATCACTTTACCAGTCGGCAGGTCGTAACCCCGGACGCGACCGGTTCCGCTGACGATCAACTGAGCTCGTCCGTCGTGTTCGATCACGATCGGAGTCGCCCAGGAGGTGACTTCGTCGCGCAAGACTTCCCAGCGTACTTTGCCCGTCCGTTTGTCGAACGCGATCAGTTTAGACTGGTCCTCGTGATCCCAGTTCACGACGAGCGTGTCGCCGTGCAGGACGGGGGAACTCCCTTCGCCGTGTCCGTGCTTGGTGTGCATTTTTCCGAGGTCGGCTTTCCACACGACGTTGCCGTCGAAGTCGAGACAATAAAGTCCGAACGATCCGAAGAACGCGAACAGGTGCTTGCCGTCGGTGACGGGAGAGGCGGAGGCGAGGCTGGCGGTGAAATGTCCTCCTTCGACCGGGAGGTCCTCGTTCAGGTTTTTTTCCCAGACGATCGAACCGTCGGCGCGATCGATTGCCAGAACCACAAATCGATATCGATGCGTGACGGGATGGTTGTCGTGTTCGCCGGGGCGCCCGCTGTATTTGGGAGGAAGCTTCTCCCCGAACGGAATGGCCGTCGTAACGAAAATGCGATCGTCCCAGACGATCGGCGTCGAGTGCCCCCGTCCCGGGAGGGGAGTTTTCCAGCGAATGTTCTTGTCGTCGTTCCATTCGACGGGAGGGTCGGCGTGGGGAGCAACACCCGTCGCCAGCGGACCGCGCCACTGCGCCCAGTTCCGTTCGTTCGCGTCTTGTGCCGGGAGCGATGTGACGAACGAACAAGAGATGAGGAGAATCACGCTCTGCAAACAATCACTCATACCGATGACCTACGGTTCTTCACGGATTGTCGTTCTCCGCAGAATTGTAAACCTTCAGATCGACGCCGAATTTTTCCGCGCCGAATTTTTCCGCATTGCCGTCGTTGAGATAGATTATTTTCGATGTGAAGTTTGCGGTTTCCGATTGCATCATGCGGGAAACGACGTGTTTGATCACTCCGAGTACGACGGTCGCCCGGACGCGCACCCGTTTTTCGTCGGCATCGAACTGGAGCCGGATGCGGCTTCGATCGGGTTGCAGGAATTTCTTCAGTTTCAGCGGGTCAGACGGCGACTGACCGATGCTGAAAGTGATGACATCCGAAAAATCGGCGGGTTGAGAATAATCGAAGTTGATGACAAGGTGATCGGAAGCCACCGCTTCGTCTGACGTGATGATACTCGGCTTGACGATCTCTCGCGGCTGCTCCACGATCGGAGACTTATGGAGAGTGAGAAATCGTCGTCCTGTGGTGGCAGCACCGAGCTTGATGTGATCGGAGTTGTTTACCCAGCGCGTGCTGTGCGAATTCGATTTTCTCGGGATCATCGAATCCAGCTTTTCCACCGCAGCGAGGGGGATTCGATCGAACCCTTGCGTCTCTTCCAATCCCTGCCCGGGAAACAGGCGGTCCAGCGTGATCTCGAAGAGTGCCAGGGGAACGGTCGAGTTCGCGGGCCGGTTCTGGTTGTCTTCAATCCGATCGAGAGAGTTGGAAAGAATCTCGAGCGAATCCTCCCGGCCGACGCTGAACCAGAGGATCGAATCGATGACCGTGAAATGCAGTTCCGCCGGGAATCGCTCGCGGTGGTTTGCCGCGAGCGTGTCCGAGAGTTCCGACGGGCGAAAGCTGAAGTAAGTTCGTCCGGATTTATCGCGCGACCGCTGGACTCCCCAGCCGTTTGCGTTCGTCAGTCCATTGAGGATGACCTCCAGATTTTTCGAGATGCGATCGGCGGCGAACAGCCGGAGTCCTCCGAACAGCGTGAATCCGTGTTCGGTCTGATCCAGTTTCAAGACAACGTGATTCGATTCGCGGACCGACTCGAGCAGATCGAGCGTCAGTTCCTCACTCGCGAGAAGCGCGTCGACGTTCCAGCTTTGCTGCTCGGCCAGTTTTACATTGAACAAGCGGAAGAACTTCTCGAACGGATCGGCCATGCTCTCGGGCAGACCCCAAGAGGTGGCGAACGTCATGGCCGCAGGCTCGTCGATCAGAGCGGCCAGTTCGCGAATACCCCGGCCCGAACTGCCAAAGGTCTGTGTGAGATTCACTCCCGGACGGGCAATCAGTTCGAGATCAGCCCGGGCCGGTTGTTCCTCGGAAGCGAAATCGATCCCGATCCGGAGGCTCTCCAGATCCTGGGTCACGGCCTGAATCAGAGTGAGTTGCAGATCGCCGATCGATTTGCGCAGCGCATACTCGGCTTCTCCTTCCGCGTCGGATTGTTGCAGGCTGCGCTCGGCCTGTTTACGGATGATCTCCCAGAGCAGTCGTTTCTGCTTCGGCAGGATGGCGTTCAGATCGACTCGAACGAACACGTCACGCTCGGCGTCCGTTCCATTCAATTCGAGTTGGCGAACGTCGGGGAACCCCATCGTCAGGATTTCCTCGAAGTCACCGAAGAACATGTAACCGTCGCGGTAGGTCCAGAAACGGCTGACTTGCTGGAGATAGGGATCGAGGATTCCGGTAGGTGGATCGAGCCAGATTCCCCCCGTCGTATTATTGAAAAAGAATCCATCACCCTTGGCTGCTAATGTTCCAAGGGGGATATAATCATCCACGCCTGTTCGCCGGCGAACCTCCTTCTCAAATTCATCCCGAGTTCCCACTCGCAGGAATCGCACTGGTTTTAGCCAGGGACCGCCAGGAAAAAAGTTTTGAATCGATAGGTCTATAAATCGTTTACTGATCTCGTCGTATGTCAGCCACGCAGGTTTGTGAGGATCGTAATAGACGAGCAACCCCTCCCGTTTGGCGAATTCATTTTCTTGTGATTCCGTGACCGTGTTCGGATCGGGGGGCGAGTCGGAGTTCTCTTCGTTCATCTCGCGCTGGATCTGATTCAGAAACGCCTGTTGATCGGCAGCAAATGTCGAAGGAAACCATGCCCGGACCACCGGAGTACGAAACCGGCCGGGATCGGGTTTTTGCTGCGCTTCGTCAGCGTGAAGCAGGGCGGACGAGAAACAACTGATGAAAACACAAAAGACACAGTAGAAGCGAGGAAACATACATCTCTCCTCTTCGAATTCTCCGCGGAACATGTCATCTCATTGTCAGGCAAACGCCGGGTTCGATCAATCCCGGTCTTCGGCAAGAGAATCCTCCTACGTCTCAGATCGACGGACTCTGGAGGCGAAAAGTTCCGAATATCTTTGGAATCCATGAAAAATCGATGCGATGACTCGCGGTTGGCTTTTCGCACCCTGTCCGACACCGACGAAAAGCACGCGACTCACCCCATCCATAAACGAACTTTCATAGAAGGGTCCGCAGGGAGGACCTTTGGTGTGAATACCACGTGAAACTGGACGCGAATCAACATTCACGGTCCGCACAGCGGAACCCTACTTCTCCAACTCCACCACCGGCAAATGTTCCGACTGAATCCGCTGCGCGGTTTCGTCGTCGACGTAATCGCTGTGGCAGGCGGCTTTGTCGGATTCGGCTCCGACGACTTTCTTCGTCTTGCTGGCGAGTTTGTGGAGTTCTTC
>DATKCB010000165.1:0-3564 GCA_035513495.1 Planctomycetaceae bacterium
CGTCAGGTCAAGCCAGACACCGGCGGGTTGATACGGTTTGACCGGCTCGCCTCCGATCTGCTCGACCAGCAGACCCGACAGGAACAGCGCCTGATCGCGAATCTGCTGGGCGGACAGACGAAAGCGAGGTCCTCGCGAGAGCAGCCGGTTCAGCGGATCATGCGCTAACAATTGTTCGGTGACCTGAGACGACTGGCGATAGGTTGCCGACATCACGATTTTCTTCTGGATCGCTTTCACGTCCCAGCCGCTCTCCATGAACTCGACTGAGAGCCAGTCGAGCAGCTCGGGATGCGAGGGAAGGTCGCCTTGCGTACCGAAGTCTTCGGTCGTTGTGACGATCCCCGTTCCCATCAACTGCTGCCAGTAGCGGTTGACCGTCACCCGTGCGGTGAGCGGGTTCTCGCGGCTGACCAGCCACTTCGCCAGCGCGAGCCGGTTTTCTGAAGCCGATTCCGGTAGGGGAGGCAGAATCGCAGGGACGCCCGGAGTGAGCAGTTTCGACTTGTCGGGATTGTCCCATGCTCCGCGCTGCAGTCGATAGGTCTCGCGCGGCTCGGAACGATCCTTCATGACCATCGTCTTGATGTAACTGTTGCGGTGATCGTTCAATCGTTTCTGTGCCTGATCGGCCTGCTTCTGTGCGGCGACCACTTCGGGTGACGACTTGCGGAACTGTTCGGCGAGTAATTTTTTTTGTTCCTCCGAACGCTTCTCGGCAGCCGTTTCGAGAGCCGTCAGCACATTGGGAGGAAGCGCGTTCGTTCCATTCAATTTCGGCGCAGGCTCTGACGTGATCGACAGCCGGAACCAGCCCAGGTTGTGTTTGACGTGAGGAGACTCGTGTTTCAGCGTGACGACCAGTTTCGCGTCGGCGGGAATTTCGACGGCTGCTGCAAACGCGAACGCGGCCGAGCGGTCGTGTTTCATGTCGTTCGGATTGTGGACTGCCCATCCCGATTTCGGATTGTCGTCGAACGAATTCGTGATGGGATGCCCTCCCTGTTCGAAGTCCGCCTGACCGGACGCAATTTTTACCTGCTGCGAGGTTCCTTCGGCGGACTGAATTTCGATGACGAGATCGGTCAGCACGAAGTTCCCGCTGTCGCTGCGGGCGAGGCCTCCGTTCGTGAACGACTCGTGTTTGAGAGCATCCAGTCGAATTCCGGTGTAACTCCCCGGTGCGGGAACGAACGTGAGAGTATAGTTGTCGTTGTCGGGGTTGGTTCCGCTGACGAAAATCGATCCGTCTTCTTTCTTGTCGAGCGTTTGTCCCTGCTCGGAGACCGCTGCGAGCGGAGCGAGCGGAATCCAGTACGGTTTCTGCTTCGACGAGGCGAGGTCCGCAAGAACCTGATTTTCCCACGCGATCTGTTTCTCGCCAGTAGATTCTGCTTTCAGCTTCTCCTGCACTGCGGTCAGTTCGGCGACCAGTTGCGATTCCCTGTTCTGTTGCGATTTTGTGGGGAGGGGAATCACCGGGTTCGCGTTGCCGCCCGCGTCGACGCCTCCCGATTCCTCGATGTTGTTGAAGTAGGCATACATGCGATAGAACTCGATCTGACTGATCGGATCGTATTTGTGGTCGTGACACTGACAGCAGGCCATCGTTAGTCCGAGCCAGGTCGTCGAGGTTGTATTCACCCGGTCGATCACGTAATCCACACGCGACTCTTCCGCGATGCGGCCCCCTTCTCCGTTAAGCATGTGATTGCGATGAAATCCGGTCGCGACGAGCTGCTCGCGCGTCGAATCGTCGAGCAGATCCCCCGCGATCTGTTCGATCGTGAACTGGTCGAATGGCATGTTGTCGTTCAGCGCTTTGACGACCCAGTCGCGCCACGGCCACATCGTGCGGGTCTGTTCTCCCTGATAGCCGTTCGAATCGGAGTACCGCGCGACGTCGAGCCACGCCGTCGCCATGTGTTCTCCGTACCGGGGAGACGCGAGCAGGCGATCGACCACTTTTTCGTAAGCTTCCGGAGATTCATCGGCGAGAAACGCGTCGACTTCTGCGAGAGTGGACGGGAGTCCCGTGAGATCGAGCGTCGCGCGGCGGATCAGCGTTTCCTTGACGGCTTCCGGCGCGGGAGCCAACCCGGCCTGTTCGAGTTTTTGCAGGATGAAATAATCGATCTCGTTCCGCGGCCACGATTTGTGCTCGACGGCCGGCAGCGCGGCGCGCTGCGGTTTGCTGAACGACCAGTGCTCTTCCCATTTGGCCCCTTCGGCGATCCAGCGTCGGAGCAACTCGATCTGCTCGGGGGAGAGCGTGCGTTTCGAGTCGGCGGGAGGCATCCGCTCGTCGGGATCGTCCGAGGTGATCCGCTGGACGAGCTGGCTTTCGTCCGGCTTTCCGGGCACGATCGCGAAATGTCCCCCCAGATCGGCCAGCGCTCCCACTTTCGTATCGAGCCGCAAATCGGCCTGCCGTTGGTTCTCGTCGGGTCCGTGACAGATCGCGCACTTATCCGACAGAATCGGGCGGATGTCCCGGGCGAAATCGACCGGTTGCTCGGCCGGCGCGAGAACTGAACCGGCGACAATCAGAATCAACGACGAAAGCAATCGCATCATGGCAGGCGTTCCGACAGGTTGGGAAAGTCGAATCGTGTCAGCGGTGGGAGATCCAGTCTACCATAATACGCGACGGGGATTCAAAAGACATTGGAATCAGGATGTCGGAGTCAGGATGCAGGATTTCGTGTCATTTGTCATTCTGTTCCGAAAGGATCGATTTCGTTCCGGACGCTCTTCGTCCTCGGAAAGCGAAGGGAGGAGAGAGAAACTCCGACTGGTTTGGACTCGTTGGATCATTGGAGTAGAATCGAGACCCACGTTGTTAGACAACATTGTTGCTTTTCCCTCCCGAAACCTTCCGGTCATTCGATGAAATTAGCCTTACTGGGTGATTGTGATGAGTTGCGGTACTGGTTGCCTCTCGTGCTCGCTCAATCGCGCCACTCGATCGTTGTCGCGGCGGATATCTCGCCCGAAACAGCGGAACTGCTCGGTTCGTGCGAAATTGTCGATCGGGGAGAACGATTTTTCGAGGTTGGATCCTTCGATGCCGTGCTCCTCGCCGGCAACAAGGATCGCTCGCTGCAGGCCGCAAAACAGTTGGCCGCGCAGAACGTGCCGGTCATCATCCTTCCGCATCCGCATCAGGGGACCGCGTTTCTGTACGAGATGAGCCTGATCCGGGATGATAATCATGTGGCTCTTTTCGCGTTCTTCCCCCTTCGCAGACATCCCTTGGTGACTCGGTTTCGAGAATCTCTGACCGGCGACGAGTTCGGCACGCCGATCCAATGGGAAGTCGAGCGAAGCGAGCAGTCTGATACCGACAAGTCGCGCATCTCGCTGCAGATTTGCGACCGCCGCATGCTGAGCGATATCGATCTGCTGCGGCAACTCTCGGGGAATTACAGCCGCGTGACGGCAATTCGCTCGGGCTTCGATGGGACTTTGGTCGCCGCCGAGACCGTAAGCCTCGCCGGGGAATCACTTCCTGAAGCGATCTGGACGATTCGAGCCGATTCGCGATCACATTGGAAACTGATC
>DATKCB010000166.1:0-3694 GCA_035513495.1 Planctomycetaceae bacterium
TCGGGCATTGACGGCCGTGTCGTACTGCAGATATGCGAGATAGAGATCCCAGTACTGATTCTCGACGTCGAGGACCAGATTTCGCACGCTGGCCTCGAAATCGGCCAGTGTGACGTCCTGATTGATTCGAGCGATGACGACTCCTTGCGTGACCCCGGTGATCCCGCCGAAACTTTGCGTGATCGGACCGGCGATCCGGGTGAATTCCGTTCCGGCTCCCGCCAGCAAGGGATGCCGGTATTGAGCGGTCATACGTCCGGCATAGCTCGAGGGAAACATTGCGCCCGTTGAGTTGGTTCCCAGATAGTCCACATCGTGAGAGAGCGCGATCTGCCCGCCGTACCCGAAGCTTTTTGACAGCGTCGTATTGAAGTTTCCTGTTTCGGCTGTTCCGAACGCGCCCGGAGTGGCGGCGCTGTTCAGAAAGCGCGAATCGCGTCCCCACAACATCGAGGTGTCCCACCGCGCGTCGAACGCGGCCAGGGCCGACTCAACGCCTCGCCCGCCGAACAACACCCCCGATTCTTGAATCGCCGGATCGTAAACCGAACTGACACGTTCGGGGTTCGTGAACAGGGCATTACCCGGATTCATGAAGGCACCGTTCTGACGGATCACGCGATTGTTCTGCAGGGCGATCAGGATCGCTTCGGAGATCGGAAGCTCCCAGATTTCATCGTGGTGTCGGCTGTTGACCGTCCGCGGTTCATGGGTCGCGATGACCTGCTCGGGGGATTCCTGCTGGACATCCGAAAAATCGATCTGGGTTGCCGACTCCCGATAGTAGTCGAGATTTTCTTCCCCCAGATAATGTAATGCCGCATGATCTTTCACGCACCCCGAAATGAGGGTGAGCAACACCAGTCCCCAGGCGATGGCGGTCTGTCCGTAAGTTCGTTCCGTCATGGTCACCGGTCCGACAGCGATTTTCGTAACACAAGTCTGTAAAAACAGATATGGATTTGGTTTCTGTTTTCCAGAGACGTTGAGAGCAAGGTAAAGTCCGCACAATCGCGCGAATCGTTAGCTCACTCATTATCGCTATCGGCGTTTTAATCGTTCTCAGATGAGTTTTTTGAGCGAGGACCGAACTCGACGTAAGGTTTTCCGAGCACCTTTTTGATGACAATCAGTTCACCGGCATCGTTGCCTTCAATCGCATGTCCGATGAATTGCAGCGCATACCCGATCAGAAAACTCGTCAGCGCCCAGACATGATCTCCCTTCGCGAGAAAGTAAAAGGGGAGAACGAACGTGACCGGCAGACCGACGAGGTGAAACAATTGATTGCCGGGATGCCGGTGGCGTTCGATGTAGTTTTTGAGAAAACGACCGAGCATGAGACCCTCGCTCAAGAAGTCGCTGCGGGCGAGCCGCAAGTGACGCAGAGAAGAAATGGAATCAGGTGAATCGCCGACGGAATTCGTTCGTGCGGACAGTCGCCTGATCCGTTTGTCGAATTCCTCGAACGATTGTTTGCGAATATCGCAAGCTTCGCAAGCAGATTCTATTCTTCTTCGAGCGGAATTCCGAGGCCTCGCGCGATTGCCAGTCCCAGCAGCCGGACGAAGCTTTCTTCGAGTTGGATGCGGTAGCGAATGCCGTTTTCGCGGGTCGTCATATCGAGTACAATGCGATCGTCCCCTTTCTCGAAGTTTTCTGAGGCCGTCTTTCCAAATCCGCGCCGTTCGCGTTCGGGATCTTCCCAGATTTTCATCCAGTTCGACATGTTGAGGGTGAATCGAAACGGTGCCGTGTTACCCAGATCTTGCTGGGAAGTCGGATCGAGGATCTGATCGATCGCCTTGCGGACCTCGGGGATTGCCTTGTCTCCTCCCATCACGAACCACAGTGTGCGCTCGCCCGCTCCGAAATAAAAGGAATAGTCGTCGCCGAAGGTTCGCTTGGTGGGAGTGTCTGGTGGTTCGTCAGAAATGACGCGATGAAAGTTGACTCCTCGATAGGCCTCTGCATTCAATTGAAATTCGATATTATCAGAGGGATTGTATGCCTGGGCCATCATCAGGAGGTCGCCGATCGTTTGCGAGGCAAGTTGACCGTTGACGACGCGGACGGCTGCCATCACGACGACCTCGCCTTGATTTTCTCCCTGGAACCGGAAGAATCCGTCCAGAATTCCGGCTTCAGCCGTATCCGCCAGTGAATCGAACAGACCGTCGAGCCGCACGTTGACGGGATCGCCTTCGGGAGGATTGGTTTCAAGTTGATGGGCGATCAAATCTTTCCCCGCCAGTGCCATTTCCTTGAACAGTTCGGCATCTTTTTCCTGGAGTTTCCAGGACATGTAGGCCGACAGGATCGACGGGTCGTTCTGCAGCGGACGAAAGTAGCTGATCTCACCGCCGGAGTCCGACAGATACTTGGCGAATTGACTCCCCGGCAGCGCATTGAGATCGATCTCGATGACTGCCGTTTTAAGCTTAGACGACACGTCGATTCCTATCGTGAAGGAATCGCCTTGCAAGAGGAGTTGTTCCATAAATCGCAGATTGGACATGCCGCTCGCTTTGCGCAAGCGGTATGCGCCCTCCGGCTCCTCGTCCTGCTGCTGCATCTGGGCTTCCATCGAAACGCGTACGAAGTTGAGCAGCACCGTTCGCATGCCGATCGGAATCGCTCCGATGTTGAGTTGAATCGCGGCGTCGTAACGCGTATTGAGATTCTTGGCGAATTTGGTCGGATCGGGAAGTTCGGAGTCGAGGATCGTTTCGTCGTTGGTCAGAAAGACATGGTCGCCGATCTGCTCGAAATAGATATCCATCTCGGGATTGGCCAGCACGTAACGATTCTCGAGTTCGGGTACTTTGGCGGGCTGCGAGGGACCGATCGACATGGTCTGCAGGAATTCTTCGAAATCATCGACGGGAATAAATCCCGCGATCGCCGGCTCGGGAAAGATTCCTGGCTTCAGAAATGCCAGTGCACCCAACGGACGGTTACGATCGATTCCTTTGAGATCGCGAACGGTGGCGAGTTGGGTTGAGATCAGGTCCGATAATTCGGGATGGCCGATGCTCTCGAACATGTAATCCATTTCGACGAACACGCGTTCGATGCTCGACACGACTCCGATCGCAAATGGAACCGGCTTTTTCGCAGGGGGAAGGTCCGATTCCTCGGTCACTTGAGCGAAAGCGGGTCGCACGATGAGAATGGTTGCGATCAGTAAAGCAAACTTGCACCACGGGGAATGTTTCACAGTCAGGTCCTGTCGGGTTCTGAATCAAAAAAAAGCGGTCTTAATTTAAACACGCACTGCGCGCGATGGTCTCGCAATAATTTTACCCGAAGCGAGCAGACTCTGGTTTCATAAAAAACGGGCTTTTCGCCAAACGAAAAAGTTCTCGGCACGCCGGAATCGAGAAAGAGTCTCATCTGATGAGTTCAAAAACAAGAAACCTGTTGCGGAGCATAAGGTTGGAGTGATGCAAAAAATCGTTCACGGCGTTGGGTGGCCCGGCCAGTCCGTTCAGGATTGGCCGGGTGCTTTCACAAACAAGATGACCTGTCATCCGCTCTCGACGTATGTGAAACTCTCCGTTCTCATGGAAAGCCCCCTCGATGGTTCGTCAACGGGAGGCAGCGAGATTCGAATCGACGTGTGTGACGGTGCTGGTGATTTCCACTCCGAGGGCAGTCAGTATGCGATTGGCGCGTTCGACGGTGATGCCAC